>CABUCT010000111.1 GCA_902490145.1 uncultured Oscillospiraceae bacterium | reverse complement strand
GTGCAGCAGTCGGGCTGCCGCCCGGCAACGGTCAAAACTTTAAGCGGCATAAAACTAAGGGATCCTTTCGGATTCTCGAGTATTTTAACAATGCAAAGGCGGAAATCCGTCCTTTAAAATCGCGTTCGGATTTGTCGGCTTTGCTTATGGAAGAATAAAAGAAACTGAACCGTCAAAAATTGTACAGACAGCACAATCTTTGGCGGTTCATCGATATGGAAATCTTAAATTTTATCCTTTTTTCTTTACAATAGCAAACTCTTTTATTTTACCTACAGAATATTGCAATATATTAAGTGCGTCCAACGACGTTATTTTATCGCCACCTGTAACATTGGCAACTTTCTTTTGTTTTGGAGTAAAATCCACCTTACCAACCGAATGTTGTAATACTTTAAGAGCGTCTGATGAAGTAACGTTTCCGTCAAAATCCACGTCACCCAAATCTTCTGCCCCAACAATATCCGAGGAAAATGCAAAGGTAAATCTTCCTCCCGGTGCAACATCTCCACTTAGATAAAAGTCCATTATATCTCCGTCAGTCTGCATATTGTCTGACCATTTGAAATTGAAATCAGGTACGTCTCCGCCTTTTTCCATTCCAAGCATTTCCCTTGGAATTTCAAGCTGCATAACATTATTTCTTACTGAATAACGAATCTGACCTACAGTTTCAAAATCCCAACCACCCTTTGAGCGTTCAAGCGTTGCAAGATCAGATGATGGAGAAACACGGTTGACTATATATTCAAATCCCTCCCAATTTGGAGAGATACCGCTAAAATCGGTATCGACAAGAAGCCTCATCCATGCATTATCTGTATAGGGAGAAATTTCTTCAGCCGTTTTTACCATAAAGTATACATTGTTATCATCAAAAGCAACCTTTGACGACACAATATCATTTCTCATGGTATCGCTTTTATAATAACAGCCTTTGTATCCGGCACTGTCTCTTGCTATTGTACTTCCGGTATAATGATTATATTCTATTCCAATATTATCCCACTGAGAAGCATCACCCAAAATGTCGACTGTATTTGTTTCAAAAGCTTTTTCCACCGATTCACATCCTTTGAAACGCCTGATATTCTCAATCATCTGGTAATAATAATAATCCTTAAGCTCACCTTTTGACGGCTCAATATCTCGGCTATACTCATCTCTGTACTGATCCGGGAAAGCATTTGATGTTCCCTCCCAGTTTTCAAAGCGTCCTGCGATCCATTCATTAAAGCCTGTTATAAAAACAAATTCAGGATCACATTCATGAACATAATCCCACTGCTGCTGGAAATTAAGTCCGTAATACTTTGAGTTTTCAATCTCGGAATCCACAGTAATAGTCTTTCCGGCATATTCGTAACTGTAAGAGTAATCACCGTGTGTGAAAGAACGACCCTGTGCTCCCTCCACACAATTCATTGCTACCAATTTACCGTCATGTATATTCTGGGCAACACTTACAGTCATCATTTCGGGCTTACCGTCTTTAAGTCCGTATTTTGTTTGAGGATAATCAGAGCACCATCCCCACACATTATCGTTATAATTGGTATCCTTTGAAAAATATGAAGGATCATCTGTTTTAAAAGTGAAAAATTTTGATATATTGCGATCTAAGTCATCACGCAGGTTAAGACACTTTTTCTGTGCTAATATCAAAGGTTTTCCCTGCCAATAAAACCAAAGATCCTGATAACGCTGACGATAATATATATCTGAATAAAGCTGATGAAGCTGAGAACGACAATCGCTTCCACCCGAGAAATTGAGCAAAAATGCAATTTGCGGAACCTTTACTCCATCAGATTTCGCTTTTTCAAACACCTGAAATAACCTGTCATAACCGTTTTTCCAAACCTCTGCTGCATTTGAGGCATCAAATATTATAACATCAACACCTGCATCTGCCAACATCTCAGCATGTTTGCGGAGTACGTATTCATCTGAGGTTCTGTAATTTCCGAAAAGCGGATCATTCCAGAAAAATTGCGTAGTATTTACAGTACCCTCCCAAACAGCATGATTGTAATCATTTATTGCGTCAGGGTGCATCTTCACAATCTTTTCTACATTCCACCCGTTATACTCCGAAAACCGTTCATGCCATATCCAGTAAAAGCATCCTACAAACTTATCCTCTTTGGTTTTTCCGACAGTTTCGGAAGTAGAAAGAGTGCGTCCAAGTCCGTCAACTGCCGACCAAGAAGACGGATTGACATTCATCGTGCTGACCGCACTGTCATCGGGATATTCGTATTCGGGGGGAGGCGTATGAGATCCTCCTGAAATCCGGTATTCTGTGAGATCTCCGAAATATTCTTCCTCATTTTCATATGTAGCATCAGTAAATCTTATATATCCATACACACCGTTTTCCAAAGCATTTCCCGCAAAAATTGCTCTGACGCCGTTACGTGTTAAATACTGACTTGACCAAATTCCAAGACGTCCTTCAACATTGTGTATCCTGAGCAAATATTCGCCGGCAGGCTGTTCACCAAATTTAAATTCCTGAGTATTCTGAATTTCTGTAAAATGTTCTGTCTTTATTGGCTCGGTGTTAAGGGTGGTTTCTACATCATAATCAAATTCGTATAATGAAAATGAGGCATCCGGCAATACGTCCCATGTACGAACTGCCATAATAATGCTTTCAAATGGCTTTTTTACACTAAATTGTACCAAATAGCCATTTTCTTCAGCATCAGTAATTTCGCTTACGACACAACCTCCCAAATCCAAATTTCCGGACCAAAGCTGTATCTCTTTTGTTTCAGCCATTGCGTCCAATGCTCCTCCATATGCCGTTATTATTATCATAATCGATAATACAACAGACAAAATCTTTCTCATTTATTGTCTTCCTCCTAATCACAAATTACACTTATTCTACAGTATAACAACTATAATAAATAATAATACAAAAGTAATAATAAGTCAATACAGTTTTCAGACAATTTACACAAATAAAGCACTCTAGCAATATAGCTTGAGTGCTTTTAACTTAGTATTATTTCATCATCTGAAGACGATGTTTTTTTGCCGCAATAAGACGGTCAACAAAGATATCCTGAGCAGTCATTGATCCTATCGGATTCGGACGGGACGACATCATTCCGTGAAAATCACTTCCTCCGGTCATGCAAAGATCATATTTCTTTGCGATATCCGTTAGCTGTTTTACTTGTTCATCATCTGCACTGCTGTGCCAAACTTCAATTCCGTCCAATCCAAGCCCGGCAAGTTCAGGAATAATGTCGGTCGAATTGTATAAACAAGGATGTGCCAAAACTGCAAGCCCACCTGCTTCATGAATTTGTTTCATAACATCACGCACATCAGGATATTCTATCTGTATATTGACTTCTCCATTTTTACCAAATAGTTTATTATAAAGCTCGCCGTAAATCGTAGTAGTGTATCCTGCTTCCATTAGAGCCAGCATGATGTGCTGCTTAAAAATGTTTGTACTTCCGTTTATATAACGCTGAATAATTCCCACGGGAATCGGATATCTTTTTATTACCTCTCCCGCCATTTTTAACCCAGCCGCTTTTCTCAGAGCAGATATTTCACGACAGAGACCTTGAAGGCGGTCAGGATATTCAGGAAGATAGCACAGCATATGCACTTTACATCCGTTTTCTTTATTTCTGCAGGAAAACTCCACTCCCGGAATAACTTTAATTCCTGCTCTTTCGCCCAACATTTTCGCTCTCATCGCACCTGCTAGCGTATCGTGGTCTGTAACCGCCATACTTTTTAATCCAGCTGCCTTAGCAAGTGCTATAAGTTCTTCAAGACTCACCGAGCCGTCAGATAATTTTGTGTGGCAATGTAAGTCTCCTGCCATGTTATCACTCCGATTTCATTTTACTTTATCTTACTTTATCGATTTTCATTATAATTATATCACAGAATTATAATTTGTTCAATGCAAAAAGCTGTAAAAACTGACACTGTTTTTTTTGCTTTTTTCATATAATATTTAAAAAAATCGTTTTTATACAAGCTCTCGCGACATTGTTCTTTATTATTTTTCTACACAAAAA
>CABUCT010000110.1 GCA_902490145.1 uncultured Oscillospiraceae bacterium | reverse complement strand
ATACTCTTGTAAAAAGAGTGCAAAGTATAGTATAATATAGAAAGTTATTTAAAAGTTGGAGGAAAATAAGATGCCGCTTGTAAACACAAAAGAGATGTTCAAAAAAGCTTATGACGGAGGATATGCCATCGGAGCTTTTAACATCAATAATATGGAGATTGTTCAGGGAGTTATTGATGCTTGCAAAAAGAATAATGCTCCTGTAATACTCCAGGTATCAGCCAGTGCAAGAAAATATGCACGTCATGATTACCTGTTGGCTATGGTAAAGGCTGCTGAAAAAGAAAGCAATTTACCTATTGCACTTCATTTGGATCATGGTCCAGATTTTGAAACCTGCAAAGCTTGCATTGATGGAGGATTTACTTCTGTTATGATTGATGGAAGTAGCCGTCCGTTTGAAGAGAATATTGAAATTACTAAAAAAGTTGTTGATTATGCTCATAAATATAATGTAACCGTCGAGGGAGAACTCGGTCAGCTCGCGGGTGTTGAGGATGAAGTAAACGTATCTGCAGAGGATGCATCTTATACAAAACCTGAACAGGTTGAGGAATTTGTTGGAAAAACGGGTGTCGATTCACTTGCTATTGCAATCGGAACCAGTCACGGTGCATATAAATTCAAACCTGGTCAGAAACCTCAGCTTCGTTTTGATATTCTTAAAAGAGTATCAGAACTTCTTCCAGGGTTTCCTATTGTACTTCACGGTGCATCATCAGTATCTCCGGAACATATTGCTATTGTCAATAAGTTCGGCGGACAAATGCCGGATGCTATCGGTATTCCTGAGGAAATGCTTCGTGAAGCTGCTTCTTTGGCAGTTTGCAAAATCAATATTGACTCTGATCTTCGACTTGCAATGACTGCCGGAATTCGCCGTCACTTTGCTGAAAATCCCGGCCATTTTGATCCCCGTCAATATCTCGGAGAGGGAAGAAATGAAATTGAAGCAGTTGTAACCCATAAACTTATTGAAGTTCTTGGTTGTGCGGGAAAGGCTTAATCAGAGAATAAAAAGAAAAATATTCGGAGGTAATAAAAATGATAACAGCAGGAGATTTTAGAAACGGTGTGACATTTGAAATGGATGGCGGAGTATTTCAGGTCATTGAGTTTCAGCATGTAAAACCGGGAAAAGGTGCTGCTTTCGTTCGCACAAAATTTAAAAATGTAATTACAGGTGCTGTGGTTGAAAGAAGCTTCAACCCCACCGAAAAGTTCCCTACTGCTTTCATTGAGCGTAAAGAAATGGAATATTCATACAGTGACGGTGATCTCTATTACTTTATGGATAATGAAACTTTTGACATGGTTCCTATCAATGTTTCAGATCTGGGGGACAACTTCAAATTTGTAAAAGAAAATATGACTTGCCGTATTCTTTCTTTCAAAGGCAAGGTATTCGGAGTAGAGCCTCCCACATTTGTTGAGCTTACTGTTACCGCAACCGAACCCGGTGTTCGCGGTGATACTGCAACCAATGTCACAAAGCCTGCAACTCTCGAAACAGGTGCGGAAATTCGTGTGCCGATTTTCATAAATGAAGGCGATGTTATTCGTGTTGATACACGTACAGGTGAATATATGGAGCGTGCATAAGCACACTAAGTAAAGAAAGGATATTGATTATGACTATAAATGAAAAAATCGCATATCTCAAAGGCATGGCTGATTCTATTGACCTCAATCCCGATGATAAAAAAGACAAGCTTATTCTTACAATGATTGATGCTATGGAAGATCTTGCTGAATATGTAACTGACATTGATGAAGATTTTGATGAGCTGGCTGCTCAAGTTGACGAAATTGATGAGGATCTTGGAAATCTTGAAGAGGATTTCTATGAAGATGATTGTTGCTGCGATGATGACTGTGACTGCGATTGTTGTGATGATGATTGCGAAGCAGTTTGCCCAAGCTGCGGTGCTGAATTTTGTCTTGATTTGGATGCCCTCGAAAACGGAGATAAAATTGTTTGCCCTGATTGTGGAGCAGAGCTTAATTTTGAATATGTCGATGATGTCGATGACGAAGAAGCAGGAGAATAATTTTTAAATAAAGGTGACTTCAAAATGAACCACAAGATTATATCTTTAGTATTGGTTTTGTGTTTAACATTTGTTTTTTTCGGATGTTCAAAAAAACAGGAAACTGAATTTGAAGTGTCTTCTATTGAAGAAATCTCAGTAGAAAAAGTTCTTCCGGATATTGATAATACTACTCTTTATGACGGAAAAACTCTTTATGAATATCACGAAGAAAATGAAGATACCATAGGCTGGATTAAAATTCCGGGCACAAAGACTGATAATGTTGTTATGCTTGGACGGGAAAAAGCATATGGAAGCAGTTCAACTGAAGATGTTAACTATTATCTGAATCACAGTTTTGATGGCAGAAATACCACTGCCGGAGAGATTTATATTGATTTTCGTTCAGATATAACGGCAGAGGGTATGAATCAAAATATGGTGTTTTACGGACATCATATGATGGACGGTACTATGCTTGCCGGGCTCGATAAGTTCAAGAGTAAATCTTTTTTAGAAGAACATCAATATGTTGAATTTAATACTCTGTGGGAAAAACATCATTATAAGGTTTTTACTGTCTTCACAGTAGATTTAAAAACTGAATACGGTCTTGCTTTTGATTATCGTCAGCCCAATTATACAGGCGATGACTTCACAAACTTCAAAAAAGAAATCAAGGACAGACAGTATTTTGATACCGGTGTAGATTTTAATGAAGACTCAAAGATTATAACATTGTCTACTTGCACTTACCCAACAGGGAATTCCAAAACAGATAACGCAAGACTTGTTGTGATGGCAAGAATGTGTACAGAAGAGGAAGAAGCTATGTTGGCTTCTGAATAAAATCATGAATCTTAGGGAAGCTGGGCATAAAAAAGATGAAGAAGTTAAAATTTATTTCTGAATTTTCCGAATTTATCAATAAAGGAAATGCTCTTAACCTTGCTGTAGGTGTTATTATAGGTGGAGCTTTCCAGTCAATAGTAAAATCTCTTACTGACGATATTATTTCTCCGATAATTGGTCTTTTCGGAAAAGCGGATTTTAGCGGTTGGGTCTGGAAATTGAAAACATTTGATGACGGTACCGCAGTTGTGCTTAAATACGGTTCATTTATTACTGCTGTTATTAACTTCCTTATCATGGCGTTTATAGTATTTCTTATTGTAAAGCTTTTAAATAAGGTTACTAATATTTTACATAAAGAAGAAGCAGTGGTAGAGGAAGTTACTGAACCAACAACAAAACAGTGTCCTTATTGTAAAACCGAAATAGATATCAATGCAACACGTTGTCCTCATTGCACAAGCGTTATTGATTTTGTTGAGGATGAAGATGAAGATTCAAATACATAATGTGTTTTGTTGATGAATTGTTCAAGTTGCAATTATTAATGAAAAACAGTATTCTGATTTGCTTCAGAATACTGTTTTTATATTGTTTGTGATAAAAGTTATACAAAACCTCTTTATGGAACTCACAAATTAGATTAATTAAAAAATTTATATAGTTTTTTAATTGAAGGC
The DNA here is from genome assembly GCA_902490145.1 of uncultured Oscillospiraceae bacterium. Classification (GTDB taxonomy): domain Bacteria; phylum Bacillota; class Clostridia; order Oscillospirales; family Acutalibacteraceae; genus UMGS1484. The sequence goes on along the minus strand of CABUCT010000110.1, from coordinate 523 downwards.
TTGAACTCAATATAGTTGTCTGTCAAACGGTCAAAAAATCCTATAATCATACCGTTGAATGCAGTCATTATGAGTGTTCCGATCCCAATACCGACGAATTTCCCAAAAAGGCTCAGAGTCATTATGCATCCTATAATAAGGCAGCTTATATCAAAACATATTTTAAACTTTGTACGATCTATATTGAATTTTGCACTTATAATCTTAACAAAGAAATCATAGACCTGAGGGTAAAGATATGTTTTAAAAAAGAGTGATACTGCCAATGATGTTAAAAGCATTCCGAAAGAAAAAAATATTATTCTCTCCCACATAGGGAAAGACCCGGGAGCGGTGACATCAGGGTTAAAAGCCGGTATTATTTTTCTCCAAAGATCCAAAACCGCACCATAGAAAATGCAGGTTATGAAGGAAGATAAGTAAACAATTTTAACTTTTTTCATAAGTATACATAAAACAATAAACAAGCTGGCTTGTAAAATATATTCACATTGTCCGAACGTTAAAAAGCTGATTTTTTGGC
>CABUCT010000109.1 GCA_902490145.1 uncultured Oscillospiraceae bacterium | reverse complement strand
GCGTCGCGGTGCACGAATCATGTCTATTGTTAATGTGGTCGGCTCGTCCATCGCAAACGAAGCTGACGATATCCTTTATACATGGGCAGGTCCTGAAATCGCAGTTGCTACCACAAAAGCATATTCAACACAGCTTTCGATGATCTATCTTATAGCTCTTTACATTTCAAAAACTCTTGGGAAGATCACTCAAAGCGAAGTTTCGGAATATCTTAATTCAATTAAAGAACTCCCCCAACTTGTGGAAGAAGTTATCAGCACCACAAAGCCCGTCATGAAAGATCTTGCCGAATCATTTAAAGATATTGAACACGCCTATTATCTTGGAAGAAATATCGATTATGCGGTTGCAATGGAAGCTTCTCTAAAACTTAAGGAAGTAAGCTATGTTCATTCCGAAGCATATGCAGCCGGAGAACTTAAACACGGCACTATATCTCTTATCGAAAAGGATACCCTTGTTGTGGCACTTAATTGCTGCAGCCATATATTTGACAAAACCGTTTCAAACATTGAAGAGGTAAAATCAAGGGGTGCCAAAGTTCTGTCTATAACTACCGAAGGCAACAATTCTATTGAAAAGTGTTCCGACCATGTTATTTATCTGCCCAAAGTAAACGAACTTATTCTCCCTTCTCTTGAGGTTGTTCCTATGCAAATTCTTGGTTACTACATGGCTACTATAAGAGGTTATGACGCCGATAAGCCCAGAAACCTCGCCAAATCGGTAACGGTTGAATAATTAAACCCGACAAAATTGAATAGTCATAATTGTATCAACAAAATAGAAACAAGTAATCCTTTTACCGATAAATAATATCTAAACCGTACCTACTAAAGTTTCGAACCACCAAACGGTTCGAAACTTTATAATTGTAATCAAGGAGATAAAAATGTCTGAGAACATTACTATACAATCATTATTTGATCTTTCAAAAACCGATGCCGCTTCTATATTTAACGACAAGACATATCCGTTCGAAGTGCTTCCGGAAATTAAAAATTACATTATAAATGTACTGGGGCCTTCCCTTCCGGAAAGCGATTTTGAAAAACACGGCGAAGATGTGTGGATCGCAAAAACCGCAACGGTTGCACCAACAGCCTGCATAAACGGTCCGACAGTGATTTTCGGCGAAGCTGAAATTCGCCATTGTGCATTTATTCGCGGCAATGCTGTCGTTGGAAGAGGTGCCGTAGTCGGGAACTCAACCGAGCTTAAAAACTGCATCCTTTTTGATATGGTTCAGGTTCCTCATTATAACTATGTCGGAGATTCAATTCTTGGATACAAAGCTCACATGGGAGCCGGAGCTATCACCGCAAATATAAAAGCTGACAAATCCAACATTATTATCCGCGGAGGATTAGATCTTGAAACCGGCCTTCGAAAATTGGGTGCAATCCTCGGAGACTTTGCAGACGTTGGCTGCAACAGTGTCCTTACCCCCGGTACGATAATCGGTAAAAACTCAAATATCTATCCTCTTTCAATGGTTAGAGGCATTATTCCCGAGAATTCCATTCTCAAAACCGGCGGAAAGATTGAAAAAAAACGATAAAACTGCCGTAAACACAAAAAAAGACTTGATTATTCCGCAGAGCTGTGGTATATTTATTATACCTCTCCGCGGGTCTTTTTTTTGCGGCCTTTTTGACGGACGGTTTTCCGTCTTATAAAGAATGGGCATCTTTGTCAAAAAAGTGCGAAAAACTATTGGAGAGGGAGGATATTTTCCGGCTGATTTCGGCTTTGTCAGGGCCGTGCCGGATAATAAAAATTCCGATATCAGGAGGTGCCATAATAATGAGAGTTAAAATTACAATGGCATGCACAGAGTGCAAACAACGCAATTACGACACCATCAAGAACAAAAAGAATGATCCTGACCGTCTTGAGATGAACAAGTATTGCCGTTTTTGCAGGAAGCACACACTCCACAGAGAAACAAAGTAGGAGGAAAGCCAGATGAAAATTTTGAGAGATTTTTTGAGAGTTTTCGCTGTCGTTCTCGCGATTGCAACTCTGGCATCCTTTTTCTTTAATTTCGCGTGGATAACAGCTTCCACAAATCCAAGCTCCGAGGACGTGACCTCGGTAACCGAAACGGTTAAAGTTACCGGTGCAGAACTTGCATTCGGTAGTGACAAATCGGCTGATCTCGGCTTTGATGACGGAGTAGCTACCACCTTTAAATCAGGTTGGTATTTCGCATCTTTCTTTCTTGCCATTTTCACCGCTTTGTTCATGATTCTCGGCATGTTCAAGTCAAAGGGTTGGAACGGAGCCGCTCTTGTAACAGGTTTGCTTAATGCAATACTTATGTTGGTTTTCCTTTGCAGCCGTCCCTTGTCATATGTCGATGTCGGACGTCTCGATGCATCGAACGTTCAGCTCAACAGAGTGTTCCTTCTTGCAGCAATCTGCAGTATAGCTGCTGTTATCGTATGTGTTGCCGGAATTCTTGTCCGCGATCATATCGAAGTCAAGGAGTCCAATGGAACTAAGCTCTCCATCCCTGCAAAAATCATAAAGTTTTTGCGTGAATACAAGTCTGAAATCAAAAAGATTGTTTGGCCGACCGGACGCACTGTTCTCAAAAACACAATTGTTGTTCTCATTATGTGTGCCATCGTCCTTCTTCTGGTCTGGCTTGTAGATTTAGGTCTCGGAGAACTCTTCAAAACCGTATACAATTCATCCGATGCATCCAGCATAGCAGCAAGTGCTACAAGTGCTATCTCCGGCTGAGTTTTACACTTTTGACTTTAATTTAAAGGAGTAAGCTTTTATGCCAGAAGAAGCCAAATGGTATGTCATTCACACATATTCGGGGTATGAAAACAAGGTTGCGAGCAATCTCGAAAAGCTTGTTGAAAACCGAAAAATGCAGGATCTCATCCATGAAATCCGTATTCCTACTGAAATCGTGGAAGAAATCAAGGATGGCAAAAAACGCGAAGTAGAGCGTAAAATTTTCCCTGGCTATGTAATGGTAAAGATGATAGTTACCAATGATTCTTGGTATGTCGTGAGAAACATTCACGGTTGTACCGGATTTGTCGGACCGGCTTCCGATCCCATTCCTCTTTCCGATGAGGAAGTACAGCGTTTGGGTGTTGAAACCAAAACTGTCGAAGTAAGCTATGACGTCGGCGACAATGTTCGCGTTATCGACGGTCCTCTTACCGACTTCACCGGCATAGTCGATGAACTGGACGTAAAGAATAATTACGTCAAAATCACCATTTCAATGTTTGGCCGTGAAACTCCGGTCGAGCTTGAAATAGATCAGGTTGAACCTATAGAATAAATGTTTAACCTGTAGAATAAACACGGTAATTTTGCGTCTGAGGCCGCACGCATCGGACGCTGTCTATAAGAAGGTATTTCCCTTCTTATTGTGGGAGGGATGTCAACGGATATCCCGCCGATTACCACGATAATTACGGAGGTGCAGTCAACATGGCTCAAAAAGTTACGGGCTATATTAAACTCCAAATTCCTGCCGGAAAAGCCACCCCGGCTCCCCCGGTTGGTCCTGCGCTCGGTCAGCATGGTGTTAACATCATGGCTTTCACCAAAGAATTCAACGAGCGTACGAAGAACGACGTAGGTCTTGTTATCCCCGTCGTTATAACGGTCTATGCCGATCGTTCATTCACCTTTGTCACAAAGACTCCCCCTGCAGCAGTTCTTATCAAGAAGGCCTGCAACATTGAAAAAGCATCGGGTGTACCCAACAAGACTAAGGTAGCAAAGATCACCGGCGAGCAAATCAGAAAAATCGCCGAACAAAAAATGCCCGACCTTAATGCTGCAAACGTTGAGTCTGCTATGAGTATGATAGCAGGTACTGCTCGCAGCATGGGCATCGAAGTCGTCGATTAGTGCTCCCGGGTGGGAGGAAATTTCCGATTTAACCACTTTAAGGGAGGAATATATTTAAATGAAACACGGTAAAAAATATACAGACAGCTGTAAGCTGTTTGACAAATCTCAACTTTTTGACGCTCCCGAAGCACTGGAGCTTGCTGTTAAAACCAAAACTGCTAAATTTGATGAGACTGTAGAAATTCACGTTCGTCTCGGTGTTGACTCCCGTCA
>CABUCT010000108.1 GCA_902490145.1 uncultured Oscillospiraceae bacterium | reverse complement strand
AAGCAGGCGGTAGATGGAAAAGATAAGAAATTATCCATTCATGAACGGCTTGAGATCAATAAGAGGATTATTCAAGAAAAGCAGGGAAAAGATAAAACGGAGAGAGGAGTTGATTTGGGTGTAAGGACAGTGTAGAATAAGCAGAACGAGTCGGAGGTCGTGGATGATAACGTGGCTTCCGGCTTTATTGCGTATTGTCGGAAGAATTATAAATGGTATAATGAATGTAAATGCGATAAAAGAATGTCGCCTGTTATGCGACTTCCAAATGAGAAAAGTGTGTTATTCTGAGATCAAACAAGAGGCTAATAGAGTCAGGAGGGTGACATTATGAGTAAAAAAGGATATAGCAGACCAGGATTCTTTGGATCCATAAACCATTATGATGCAAACGGAAAAAAGTAGGCGAGAGCAGACCAGGATTCTTTGGTGGTATGAACGACTATGATGCAAATGGAAAGAAAATCGGACATAGTTCGCCTTCCTTTTTTGGTGGTATGAATCATTATGACAATAACGGGCATAAAGTAGGTGAGAGTCGACCAGGATTCTTTGGCGGTTTAAACCATTATGATGACAAGGGGCATAAGCGGGGGCATAGCAATCCAGGATTTTTAGGTGGATTCAATCATTACGGTTAAAACTGCACAGAGAGCAGCACAAGCGGCAAGGGCTGCGGCAAAAGCCGCCGTGGTTACGGTAAAGGCGATTGCCAAAGCGACCGCACTTGCCATTAAAGCGATTATTGCCGGAACGAAAGCCTTGATTGCCGCTATCGCCGCAGGCGGCTGGGTGGCGGTTTTGGTTATTATCGTGATTTGCCTGATTGGTATGATCCTCGGCTCAGTATTTGGCATTTTCTTCTCAGACGAAGATTCCGGCACTGGAATGAGTATGCAGACCGTTGTGCAGGAAATCAATACCGAATACGATACCAAGCTGCAAGAGGAAAAGAACTCGGTATCCTATGATGTTCTTGAAATGAGTGGCAGCAGAGCCGTTTGGAAAGAGGTGCTTGCCGTTTACTCTGTAAAAACGAATACGGATCAAGATAACCCCCAAGAGGTTGCCACAATGGACGATGGCAAAAAGCAACTCTTAAAAGACATCTTTTGGGAGATGAATCAAATATCTTCCCGAACAGAGAGCAAGACCGAAACAGTTATTACCGAAACCGATGACGGACACGGTAATATCGTGGAAACTGAAAGCACGGTCACACAAACCTATCTGTATATTACCGTCAGCCACAAGACTGCCGAGGAAATGGCGGCGCAATATGGTTTTAACGAAGAACAGAAAGGCTACCTCGCTGAACTGCTTGCGGATGAAAACAATTACCTTTGGTCACAGGTGCTTTACGGCATTACAGGCGGCGACGGACAGATCGTGACCGTTGCACTCTCTCTGGTTGGCAATGTGGGCGGTCAGCCGTATTGGTCGTGGTACGGTTTTAACTCCCGTGTAGAATGGTGTGCTTGCTTTGTATCTTGGTGTGCCAACGAGTGCGGCTATATCGACGCTGGAGTTATCCCAAAATATGCAGGCTGTGTCAACGGAGTACAATGGTTTAAGGATCGTGGACAATGGCTGGATGGCAGCGCCGAGCCTGCCCCCGGAATGATTATTTTCTTCGATTGGGCAGACGAAAGTGGTCAGGATGGATTATCCGACCATACGGGTATTGTTCAAAAGGTCGAAAACGGCAAGGTTTATACGGTCGAGGGCAACTCCGGCGACAGTTGCCGAGTCAATGAGTATTCTATCGGTTATTACGAGATTCTTGGCTACGGCGCACCTGCCTATTAAAATACACAAGCCGCCTGCATTTTGCAGGCGGTTGGATTACATATCAGAAAGATATTGTGCCGGTTTGAAAACTAAAAGTCTCAAAATACAGACTTAATAATTGCGATTTCACTCTCAAAGTGCTATAATACAAACTATATTTGGGTGGAGGTGCGGAAATGAAAGTACGGTACAACAAACTTTGGAAACTTCTGATTGACAAGGGAATGAAAAAGAGTCAATTACGAGAAGCGGTCGGGGCAAGCAAAAGTACATTTGCGAAACTCGGAAAAAATGAAAATGTTACCCTTCCCGTGCTGTTGAATATATGCGAATACTTAGAGTGTGATTTTGGCGACATAATGGAAGCCGTACCCGAAAATGAGGTGTAGGATCAATGAACAAGAAGATTTTAATTGTGGATGACGAAAAAGAAATCGTTGATCTGCTTGAAGTGTATTTGAGTAACGATGGTTATTCAGTATATAAATGTTATAATGGGTTAGAGGCGATGAAATGTATCAAACAGTCGCAGATTGATTTAGCGATACTTGATATTATGCTGCCGGATATTGATGGTTTTCGACTTTGCCAAAAAATTCGGGAAAAGTTTTACTTCCCTATTATTATGCTTACCGCCAAAATTGAGGATAGCGACAAGATTATGGGGCTTACGATTGGTGCGGATGATTATATAACGAAACCGTTTAATCCTTTAGAGGTTGTGGCAAGAGTAAAGACGCAATTAAGGCGTTATCAGAGCTATAACAGTCCTAATTTGAGCCAATCCGAAGAAAAAGACGAGTATGACATCAGAGGTCTACTGATAAACAGAGTCAGCCACAAGTGCTACTTGTATGGCAAAGAAATAGCCTTGACTCCGTTGGAGTTTTCTATTCTGTGGTATCTGTGCGAACATCAGGGTAAAGTTGTCGCCTCGGAGGAATTATTTGAAGCCGTGTGGAAAGAAAAGTATCTTCGCAACAGTAACAATACGGTAATGGCGCACATTGGGCGGCTTCGGGAAAAATTGAATGAACCTTCAAAAAATCCGAAGTTCATTAAAACTGTTTGGGGGGTAGGGTATGAAATTGAATAAAAAAGAAAAAAACTATCTGCTCTCTACCTTGTTCAAAGGGTATGTAATTCAATGTGCGATTTGCTCTGTGCTTATTTTTGGCGGTACTTTTCTTTTAGGAATTATGGCAGAGGAAATTCTCCGCAAGTATGTTTTGTATTATTACTTGTATTACAGAACAGTATATCTTTATATAGTGGCTGTAATCGTGTGGGGTGGCTGTATTATATACATGACATACCTACTTTTGAAAAAAGTAGTCGCCTATGTGTACGAGGTACAGGCTGCGACAGGAAAAATGTTCGATCAGAATGTCAGTTACATTGAAATGTCCCCGGAGTTGAGTGAAATCGCCGCTAACATCAATCAGTTAAAACAAGAGGCTGAAAGTAATGCAAGGCTTGCAAAAGAAAATGAGCAGCGAAAAAATGACCTGATTATGTATCTTGCACACGATTTGAAAACACCGCTTTCTTCTGTAATCGGGTATCTTACTTTACTGCGTGATGAGTCGCAAATCTCAAAGGAACTTCGAGAAAAGTACCTTTCAATCACTCTTGGTAAGGCAGAACGGTTAGAGGATCTGATTAACGAGTTTTTCGAGATAACACGATTCAATATATACGATATTACATTACAATACACGAAAATCAATTTAACTCGCCTGCTGGAGCAACTTGTATATGAATTTAAGCCTATGCTCAAATCAAAGAATTTGCAATGTAATCTTTGTGTTGATGATGATATAATGCTTCGATGTGACGCAGACAAAATTCAGCGTGTTTTTGATAACCTTTTGAGAAATGCGGTTATCTACAGTTTTGAAAATACGGATATCACGATCAGCGCACAATGTCAGGAAGATACGGTCAGCATTATTTTTTGTAACCACGGCGATACTCTGCCGGAAGAAAAGTTAAACAGGATTTTCGAGCAGTTTTATCGGCTTGACGCAGCGAGAAGTACAAGCAGTGGAGGAGCTGGATTAGGTTTGGCGATTGCAAAGCAGATTGTTGAACTACACAATGGTACAATCGTTGCAGAGAGCCAAGAGGATCAAAACAAGTTTTCAATTACTTTGCCGTTGGCGTAGGAAAATTGTAAGAATTTGCATAGAAAAAAAGAGGAATATCTTACGAGCAATCAAGAAAATACGGGCTTCTGTTTTGGTACAATAAAAGTATCAAGATAGAGGCTCGTATTTTTTGTGATACAGCATAAGGAGGAATGATGAAGTTGCTAAGAAAACAAATGCTGCTATGTTCTATTTTGTTTCTTGTATTTACGCTATCTGCCTGC
>CABUCT010000107.1 GCA_902490145.1 uncultured Oscillospiraceae bacterium | reverse complement strand
AAATTGATAAAAAAAGTATATCATTTTTAGTTTCTTTATGTTATAATTACTACAGAATGATGCTTTGGATAAGCCGACTGTGTGAAGGTTTACCTAATCATTAAATAAATCAACATGGAGGAAATTTATGAAAAGAACAATTGCACTTTTCCTTTCTGTTCTTATCGCCTTTTCCGTTTTCGGGATGATAAGCGGTATTGCTGCTTCCTTTAAATACGGCGATGTTAACGGAGACGGATCTGTAACAACTGACGATGCATTGAAAGTTTTGCAAAATGCGGTTGGAAAAATTTCGTTTGATGATAATCAGAAAAAAGCAGCTGACGTCGATAAAGACGGTAATGTTACAACAAATGATGCTCTCTGGGTTCTCCAATGTGCAGTTGGAAAACGTACTTTGCCTGATCCCGATCCTATTGGCGGTTTCCCGCCTGAAAAGTCAAGTATTGATACCGGTGCATATACAATTGATGAGACTGCTGACAACAGCTTTGTGCTTGATGTAAGCAATCTGGAAAGCAAGACTATATATGTATATACTGCCGGAGTTGAGGGAAACGACCTTCGACTTGTTACCAGTTTACAAGGCCTTTTAAACCGCGGATTTGGTATGGACAATGATCACACAACTTTGTTATATGTAGCAAAGGACGGAACTGATGCTTTCTGGCTCAGAAATATGCGTCAAGAAGGTATCTTCAAAGATTTTAAAGTTATTGCCCTCGGTGACAGTATGGATACTTTCCTTAGCACCTTTAAAGAACAGCTTAAACAGTGCGGTATGGTTTTGTGGGATCAAAACGTTCCTGCAACTGCTAATGTTGCCGGCACTATATGCGGGGCAGACGGATATCTTCCTGTAATGTCAGGAATTCCGCTTCAAGCCACACTGGCCAATCTTGGTGTTGAGGTTAAAATGGATCTTACCGGAATGTTTACCGGAACCGGAAAACTCCCCGGAACTGATATTGACAGCACCGGAAGCAAAAAGAACGACGCTTATTTGTGGGCTCTTGAAAAATATATGGACAGATGCTCCGCAAATTATATGGGATATATTCTTGACGGTGCAGTCACAATTCCGGGTAACGAGTGGGCACAGAAACAGTATGCACAGTTCCATTGCATAATGAATATGGATTATCTCATTGCCCGTCATGCATTCTTGTTTGATCTCCAACCAAATCCGGACGAAACTGCATGTGATGATCCCGGACAGCCGGTTGGTCTTGATAACAGTACTTTGGTAAAAATTCTTAAACGCAGATATGAACGTGCTAATGGTGAAATCGGACAGATGATGGGATTCCCGCCTTGGTGGATTAAATACACTATCGACACTCCCGGTGATACCGGAAAGAATGGTAAACTTGGCGGACCTCAGCTCGAATGGCTCTTCTGTGAATATATTACCAGCTATAATATGGCAATGGAAGCAGATGCAGCACATCCTTGTTCAATGTCTAACGGTTCTGCATATTATAAGTATTGTTCAACTACTACTGAGTTTAAAAATTCCGAGCCTGCTGAAAAGATGACATTTGACAGCAGTAAACGTTATTTCACTATCTATGTTGGTGACTATGATTCTTCTGCTTGGATGAAGCAATATATAAAACAATATTGGGATAGCGACGCAACCCGTGGATCAGTAGATCTTATGTGGTGCTTTAATCCGAACCTCTCTAACCGTATTCCTGTAATTTGGGATTATATTTATAAGAATAAGACCGACCGTGATTATATTGAAGCCGGTGAGGGTGCAGGATATACTATGCCCGGACGCTTTGTAGAAAATATTGCAACCAAAGATCTCAGAACTAAAAAAGACGGTTTTGACAAGTGGGTTGCATATTCTAAGAAGTATTACAAGTTGTTTGATATTGATATTACCGGATTTATAATCAATACTCAACAGGGTGCAAACGAAGCAAAGGGCATAAACAGAGATATCATGGAAGCTTATAATCAATTTTCACCTGTGGGTTCATTTACCAATGCAGGAAGCACAAGAAAGCAAGCACTTGCACTATATGACGGAACTCCTTACGTTTATCTTTTCAATGAGGTATCATTTGATGAAACCCCAAGTGCAGACAGAGCATCGGAAGCATTCAAAGATATGTTTGCCTATGATACAGGTGTAATGAGCAGCTTTAATTTCTCAGCATATCGTACCATTGTTCAGTCTCCTACAGATATTAAGGCTCTTATTGAAAGATACATTGATTATGCCGGAACAAGATCAGGACAAGAGTATGTATATGTTGATCCGTATAACTTCTTTGATCTTGTACGCCAGTCAGGACAGGGAACATCATATGATAATCAAGAGTCATATCTTAACTAATTATAATACTTGTCTGATATTCTAATGTGATTTTAAATAAAAACACTTCCGAGGTTTATTTCGGAAGTGTTTTTTATTATATATTGAGCGATAAATTGAGTATAAAAAGTGAATGATATAATGTTCGAAGTTTTCTATACTTATAAAGAGATAGGTTTTAAAATCGCCTTTTAATATATATATGATCCTGATTTTATTAGAAAAATAAATTTGCAGTCGGACATTTGAAAATAGCATACTTTTGCGGTTTGAGCAGAGAGAAGATTTAGACGATACTGTTGAAGTAAAACAAATTATCTGCGAAAACTCATGCTATATATCATGAGTTTATTTATATTTGATAGGATGATTCATAGGATTATTTAGAAAGCAAAATGAAAAGGCTTGGTAATTAAATTACCAAGCCTTTATTGTTATTAAAATTAGTTTATTAGGAAAGAGAATTATCTTCTTCTGCGATCTCCGCTTCTTTCGCCGTGATCTCGGCGACGGGGGGGACGACGAGTATCGCTGACATCATTTTCGGGAACGGCACCTTCAATTTCGATGAGAGCATTTCTTCTTGAAAGATTGATTCTGCCCTGATCGTCTATCTCAAGAACCTGAACAATGATTTCATCGCCAACCTGTACAACCGATTCAACTGAGTCAACACGACGAACATCAAGATGGCTGATATGAACCAAGCCTTCTTTTCCCGGAGCAATTTCAACGAATGCACCAAATGACATAAGGCGGGTTACCTTTCCCTTGTAAATAGCCCCGACTTCAGGATCTTTTGCAATTGTATCGACTATCTGAAGAGCACGTTTGCAATCATCAATGTTGATAGCCGAAATATAAACCATTCCGTCTTCTTCAATGTCAATATTAACATTGCAGTCAGCACAAATCTTTTGAATAACTTTTCCACCGGAACCGATAACTTCACGTATCTTATCCACATCAATTTTGGTTGAAAGCATTTTAGGAGCATATTTCGAAAGCTCTTCACGATATTGAGGAATAGCTTTGAGCATGATTTCATCAAGAATATAAATACGGGCTTTGTGTGTTTTTTCAAGGGCTTCCTTGATAATAGCAGGAGTAAGGCCGTCAATCTTGAGATCCATTTGGATAGCTGTAATACCATCCCTGGTACCTGCAACCTTAAAGTCCATGTCGCCGAAGAAGTCTTCAAGCCCCTGGATATCAACCATGGTCATGAATCGATCACCTTCGGTAACAAGTCCGCAGGAAATGCCGGCAACAGGTTCTTTAATGGGAACACCTGCATCCATAAGAGCAAGGGTCGAACCGCAGATAGAAGCCTGAGATGTTGAACCATTGGAAGAGAGAACTTCAGAAACCAAACGGAGGGAATACGGGAAGGTTTTCTCATCAGGAATTACAGGAACGAGAGCTCGTTCAGCCAAAGCACCGTGGCCGATTTCACGGCGTCCGGGTCCACGGCTTGGACGAGTTTCACCAACTGAATATGACGGGAAATTATATTGATGCATATAACGCTTTGTTTCCTCATCATCAAGACCGTCGAGCAACTGAGCATCTCTAATCTGTCCAAGTGTGACAGTGGTAAGAACCTGTGTTTGACCTCTGGTAAACAGTCCTGATCCATGTACACGGGGGAGAAGACCGACTTCAGCTGCGAGAGGACGGATTTCATCGATAGCACGACCATCAACACGTTTTTTATCGTCTAGCAGCCAGCGGCGGACAACGAATTTTTGAAGCTTATACATACAATCATCAAGCTTCGCAATTTCTTCGGGGTATTTCTCGTCAAGCTGTGAATGAACCTCTTCATAAATGGGTTTGAGAGCTTCATCACGAACACGCTTGTCATCAGTATCGAGA
>CABUCT010000106.1 GCA_902490145.1 uncultured Oscillospiraceae bacterium | reverse complement strand
TTTATGAATTCGGCACAAAACGTGCACACGGACCATCATCCGCCGTTCTCGGTGCACGGGCCGCATTTATCGGAGGATGTTCGGGAACTTCCAATGTTATTGCTTCAAGAGAATTCGGAATTCCCTCATTTTCAAATATGACACACAGTTGGGTGCAGGCATTTGATTCCGAATATGATGCCTTCAAAGCCTTTGCACAACATTCTCCAAACAATTGTGTATTTCTTGTCGACACATACAGTACTATAAACTCGGGTGTTCCAAACGCCATAAAGGTTTTTGACGAGGTGCTTAAGCCTATGGGAGTCAGACCGAAAGGTATATGCATTGATTCGGGCGATATTACCTATCTCTGCAAAAAAGCCCGTCGCATGCTTGACGAGGCAGGATATGCCGATTGTCAGATAAACGTTTCAAATTCAATTGATGAAGATATCATCAGGGAAATGCTGATCCAAGGTGCTCCGGTTGACAGCTTTACGGTTGGAGAAAGACTTATTACCTCTGCTTCAGATCCCAACCTCAACGGTGTATATAAACTCGCAGCGGTTGAAACCGACGGCGTTATTACTCCTAAAATCAAAATAAGCGACAATACCGGAAAAATCACCATACCCGGTTTTAAAACCGTATGGCGGCTTTTTGACCGTGAAAAAGGAAAAGCAATTGCTGATCTTGTTACCCTGTCGGATGAAGAACTTGACCAAAATTCATCTTATGAGCTTTTTGATCCTGTTCACACGTGGAAACGCAAATCTGTTGACAATTTTATTGCACGCCGTTTGCTCCAGCCCATCTTTGTCGGCGGAAAATGTGTATATTCAAGTCCCACTCTTAATGAAATTCAGTCATACTGCCGTTCACAGATCGCGACTCTATGGGAAGAAGTCACAAGGTTTGAAAAACCTCATAATTACTATGTTGATATGTCTCAAAAGCTTTGGGATATGCGTCAGGAGCTTTTGACAAAATTCACCCGCTGAAAAGGAGAAATAAATATGAAAGCTTTTGCGAAAATGTGTTCAATTGCATTATCCGCCGCACTTATTTTGACTCTTGCCGCCTGTTCAAAAGAAGAAAAAGGCACAGAAGATGTTTCTTCCGTACCCACATATTTTGATGGAGTTGAAACTCATACCATTGATGCTTCCACAGTTTTGGATTCAGTGTCAAAGGGTGAAATGGATATTCAGTATCAGACCGAAAACGGAACCGAAAATGCTTCCATCTCTCTCGGCATTTCCTCTTCTGATTTCAAGGCCATCGTCCCTGAGGAATCACTTAACAGAACTGAAGACGAAAAGTATATCAGCCTTTCAACCGGAATGGCCCGCGTATATTTTACAAACGACGATTCTCCAAATGGCATAGTTGCTATTGTACATTTCGGGGATGTTTACGGATTTGCTCCAACGGTCAGCACAAAAAATAATATACTCACTGTATTCGGATCTCCCGAACAAGAAGGAGAATTGGAATCAGAAGCAGTATCAGGATTTTTATTCGGTGCATCCGGAGCTACTTTCGTACAATACTCATCGGGGAATAATATAATAAGATTTATTTTCACTCCGGAAGGATATCTTCAGGCTACCACTTTAAGCCGTATTGGTTTATTTATGTATTGATCTTATAAAATTGAAGCTACCGCCAACATTTCTTCAAGTTCATCATACACATTATCTGTAAAATGATTTTTCGGCGGTTTTATCATTACATCTATTGCAGGCCGATTAAACTTTCTTGAGAACCATCGTCGAAAACCGCCTTCTGACGGATCGCCGATTTCCGATTCAATTGCATATCCCGATGATGCAGCAAAAATCTTGGCTATTTTATCTGTTACAGGGAGCTGTTCCAGCTCATCTCTCCAAAGAATTTCTCCTGTGCCGACATGTAATCCTATCGCCCTGCAAAAATTATTTTGAATACAGTATTGTGAAAGCGATACTGATTCCGGTTCAGAAAACGGATATTCTCCCGAATATCCGCGTGAAGCTTTTCTGTATACACGGTTTTTTATTTCCCTATTGCGTCTGACTTCAAAATCGGCATCAAAATTGCGGTCTATATCAACCCCACGTGCATTTGCCTCAAATGATTCATGATCTCCCGAACAAATGCGTTTAAGAACTCCTGCCGATTCTCCTGCAAAGGCAAAACCACGCCGGCATATTTCTCTGCCGTCGGGATTAAGCAAGGGAATTATTGCAATTCCCATTTCAGACAATGCCCGTACAATTTCTATTCCTGACAGCTCGCTCCTTTTAAGTACTGCTTCGCAATAATTATTTATGAACTTTAAAAGGATCAAAGATGAAAAATCATCATTACCCTTAACACCACCTAAATACAATGCTTTGGGTCTGTCTGCCCTACCGACCTCAATCGCAAAAATATCCCTGCCATTCACTGTTTTACCTATGATTTTCACTTTTATAAAAGGGTATTTAGTTTTCAATTCCCATATTGAATTTCTTATAAAGTTATAACCATAATATAAGTTGTCCATATTTTCAGTCTCCGATAGCTTCTGCCATTAATCAATAAGATAAGGCATATACGTTTCATCAGGTGTTTTGTAAAATCGTTAGATTGAAAAACACAAAACACGTTCATTTTTATTATGCTGCAATCTGATTGTATCACCTACATATTTGATAAATCATATTCATAAGGAAGATATAATATGAATCTTACAGAAAAACAATTAAAAAAAATATACAAGTTCAAAGGCAATATTCTTAACGTCCGTCAAGATGAAGTTGAAGCTGCCGACGGACAAATCGTTACCCGAGAAGTTATTGAGCATAACGGCGGTGTAAGTATCGTTGCTGTCACTGATAATAATGAAGTTCTTCTTGTAAATCAATTCAGATATCCCATTATGCAGGAAATTGTTGAGATCCCGGCCGGGAAGCTTGAAATCGGAGAAGATCCTCTCTTCTGTGCCAAGCGAGAACTCTTGGAAGAAACCGGATACACTGCTGAAAGCTTTGTACTTTTGGATAAAATGTTCCCTTCTCCCGGATGTTCGGCTGAAGTCCACTATATTTATAAAGCAACCGGTCTTACTTTTGTGAAACAGCAGCTGGATGAAGGCGAATTTCTGGATGTAATCAAAATGCCACTCAATGAGGCATATGAAAAGGTTCTGTCCGGTGAATTTGCAGACGGAAAAACACAGGTTGGACTCCTTCGCCTTTTTGCAAAAAATGCTTGACTTAAAAAGATCACTGTAATAAAATACAAAAATAAATCATGAGTAAGGTGTGTTCTATATGAGAAATACAGAAGAAAGCCGTCGAACCCAGGGGGATCTTGTATACTTTATCCGTCCTGAAATCGAATATGACGGAAAGACTTATGAGAGACTGGCTGTTCAAACCCATTTTGTCCAGCGTGGAGAGGACTATATTGAGCTTATAAATAAATATGTCGTACCACTTTACAAAGAGGGGGATATTCTATCCATCGGCGAAAAAATCATGTCTATGTGTCAAGATAATACCGTGGAGAAAAAAGATATCAAAGTTGGATTTTGGGCAAAATTTTTGTCAAAGTTTGCAATGAGTACTTCTGCCGGTATTGCCATGGATGAACCTTACAAATTACAGCTTGCAATAAACATTGCAGGTCTTCCAAGAATTCTTCTCGCTTCATTTTGCTCTGCCGTTACAAAGCTTTTTGGAAAAAGAGGCGTGTTCTATAAGGTTGCAGGACATGGGATTGACGGAATCGACGGATTTTATATGCGTTCGGCATTTGAAATATATCATGATCTTGCTATTCTTAATCCTAAACATCCGGAACTTCTGGTCAAAGAGATTTATGAAAAATGCGGCGTTAAATCCATGATTGTTGACGCAAACGATCTGAGCATCGAAATATTTGCCAAATGCGAACAACTAAACGATATTCCTGATAAACAGCTTATAGGAATGATCGCCGACAACCCTGCCGGTCAATCGGATGAATTAACTCCGTTTATAATTTGCCGACAAAAAATCTCCGAATAGTTTATTTACACCTGCAAGATATTTTGTCATTATTTATCTTGCAGGTGCATTTAATACTATGTAATTTTCTGTTTGATAAGAGGGATTTTATGCAACAACAACCTAAAAATCAAATAGCCGTCAGAGTTTCAATTATTACCATAATCTTTAACATAGGTCTATCGATAATTAAATTTTTGGCGGGTATCATTGCACATTCCGGAGCAATGATTTCAGATGCAGTCCATTCAGCATCCGACGTTTTCAGCACTATAATTGTTATTATCGGCATGCACATATCTGCAAAAGAATCAGACTCGGACCATCAATATGGTCACGAGCGTTTTGAATGTGTCGCGGCAATTT
>CABUCT010000105.1 GCA_902490145.1 uncultured Oscillospiraceae bacterium | reverse complement strand
TTAAATATAATTATTTCTATTTACTGCTTGTCTTATTATCAGAGTTTACCAAAAATATATTAAATTCATATTATAATTTCTTAAAATTATTTGCAGTACTCCTAAAATTTGTTTTGAACATATTGACAAAACAATTTCGGTGTTATATACTTATTCAATAAAGGCATTGATGAAGAATAGTCTTGATATTCTGTTTTAAGAGAATCGGTGGTTGGTGTAAACCGGTAACAGAATTCTTTGTACTTCTCACTTCGGAGCCGGTGGCTTGAACAGTTTTCTTATTAGGGCTTCCCGTTATTGTTGCGTTAATACATAGGGATTATAACTGATCCTAAGAGTGGCAGTCTAACTGCAATTTGAGTGGTACCGCGAGTGTGTTGAAAATTTTTACACCCGTCTCAAAGCAAGTCGCATTGGGATGGGTTGTTTTTTTATATTGAAGAGGTAAACATGTTATCATTAGAAAAAGTCTTTAATGCACAGGTAGTTTTGAAAGATGTTATCAGAGAAACTTCAATTGTAAGATCATATGGGATTGCACCACAATGTAATCTTTATCTCAAGCCGGAAAATCTTCAAATCACCGGTTCTTTTAAAGTACGAGGTGCAGGATATAAAATCTCAACATTATCAGATGAAGAAAAGAAAAAAGGCGTTATTGCGTGTTCGGCCGGGAATCATGCACAGGGAGTTGCTTTATCAGCGTCTAAGCTCGGAATAAAATCACTTATTTGCCTGCCGGACAGTGCTCCTATTTCCAAAATTGAAGCAACAAAGAATTACGGTGCAGAAGTTTGTCTTGTAAACGGATGTTATGACGATGCTTATGCAAAAGCTTTACAGCTTCAAGAGGAACAAGGTTATTCTTTTGTTCACCCTTTTGATGATGAAAATGTTATTGCAGGACAAGGGACTATCGGGCTTGAAATTCTCAATGAGCTTGATAATATCGATGCAATTATCGTTCCGGTAGGTGGAGGCGGTCTGATTTCCGGTATCGCTTACGCTGTTAAGTCAATTCGTTCTTCAATTAAAATATACGGTGTTCAGGCTGCCGGGGCTCCAAGCATGTATGAATCAATACATGATGGAAATATCGGATGTCTTGATTCGGTTCAAACAATTGCAGACGGCATAGCCGTAAAACAACCCGGAAAAAATACATTTAAATATGTAAATAAATATGTTGACGACATTGCTATTGTAACCGATGACGAGATTTCTTCTGCTATTTTAGCTTTGATAGAAAAACAGAAAATGATTGCAGAAGGTGCGGGTGCTGCCGCTGCCGCAGCTGCAATGTTTAATAAATTTCCGATTGAAAATAAAAATGTTGTATGCGTTGTATCGGGTGGTAATATTGATGTTACAAGCTTATCCAGGGTTATTAAAAGAGGTCTCAGTAAATCGGGACGTTCAAGCAGCTTGTTAATTGAACTAATCGATAAACCCGGTCAGTTAAAAGATGTTTCAAGAATTATTGCTGATTGCGGAGGTAATGTAACAAGCGTTCATCATGAACGCTCCGGAGACATTGAAAATGTAAACGGCTGCTATTTAAGAATTCAAATGGAAACCAAAAATTATGAACATATTTGTTTTATTATTGAGTCATTAAAAAAAGAAGGATTTAAGATTGTACAGTAAAAGGAGTTGTATTTATGAATGAAACAGTTTTTACCTCAAATGCACCTGAAGCAATAGGACCATACTCACAAGCAATAATAGCAGGAAATATGGTATACACTTCGGGACAAATTCCTATCAACCCTTTAACAGGAAATATTGATGCAGATAGCATTGAGACGCAAACCGAACAGGTATGCAAAAATCTTAAAGCTGTATTGCAAGCGGCGGGTTCGGATATTGATAAAGCTGTTAAAACCACCTGCTTTCTTGCAGATATCAGTGATTTTTCAGCTTTTAACGGTGTATACTCCCAATATTTCACATCAAAACCTGCAAGATCTTGTGTTGCTGTAAAACAACTTCCCAAAAATGCTTTGGTTGAGATTGAAGTAATTGCACAAATATGATAAGGAGATGACTGTAATGGATGCCAAAAAATACAGTGTTGGATATTATCCGGCTCCGGGTACGCATAACAAATGGGTGACAAAAGAACGTATTGAAAAACCGCCGTATTGGTGCAGCGTTGATATGCGTGACGGCAATCAAAGTCTTGTAATTCCAATGAATCTTCAAGAGAAACTAGAATTCTATAAATTATTATTAAAAGTAGGTTTTAAAGAAATCGAGGTAGGGTTCCCTGCTGCAAGTGAAACAGAGTATGAGTTTCTTCGTACTTTGATCGACAACAAAATGATTCCCAACGACGTTACGGTTCAAGTACTTACACAATGTCGTGAACATATAATTCGAAAAACATTTGAGGCCTGTAAGGGTGCTCCATCTGCAATTATCCATTTTTATAATTCTGTCAGCGTTGCTCAGCGTGAACAGGTATTCCGTAAATCAAAAGAAGAAATTAAAAAAATCGCCGTCGACGGTGCAAAATTAGTAAAGAAATTAGCGGCGGAATATGAAGGAAATTTCCGATTTGAATATTCTCCTGAAAGTTTCACAGGAACTGAACCGGAATATGCTTTGGAAGTCTGCAATGCAGTTTTGGATATATTAGAGCCGTCTGAAAATAACAATGTTATTATAAATCTTCCGGTTACTGTGGAAATGAGTCTTCCGCACATTTACGCTTCACAAGTAGAATATATGAGTGAAAATCTTAAATATCGTGAGCATGTAACTCTTTCGCTGCATCCGCATAACGATCGCGGAACCGGTGTTGCAGATACGGAACTTGCCCTGCTTGCCGGAGCAGACCGCGTTGAAGGTACTCTTTTTGGAAATGGCGAACGAACAGGTAATGTGGATATCATTACTCTGGCAATGAATATGTACTCACACGGTGTTGATCCAAAACTTGATTTTTCCGATATGCCAAGTCTCGTCGATACATATGAAAGATGCACCCGCATGCATGTATATGAGCGTTCTCCATATGCCGGTTCTCTTGTATTTGCCGCATTTTCCGGCAGCCATCAGGATGCAATCGCAAAAGGAATGAAATATCGCGAGGAAAAAAATCAATATCGTTGGACTGTTCCTTATATTCCGATCGATCCGCATGATATTAACAGAACTTATGACGCGGATGTTATTCGAGTAAATTCACAAAGCGGCAAAGGCGGTATCGGTTATCTCCTTGAACAAACATATGGCTATATTCTTCCGCCGGCTATGCGTGAACATTTAAGCTATCTTTGCAAATCAGTGTCAGATCATGAACACAAGGAATTAAAGGTTGATGAAGTTCTGAAAATTTTCAAAGAAAATTACTTTATAAAGGACGGTTCATTCGGAATTTCCAATATGAAATTTGACCGACATGCTGATATTGTTGAAGCGGAGATTGAGTTTTTAAAGGACGGACACAAGGAAACCGTTACTTCCTCAGGCAACGGAACGCTTGACGCTGTAAGCAGTGCACTTAAGAAATTTACCGGTATAGATTATGAGCTTTTGGTATACACTGAACACAGCATGCAGGAAAAAGGTTCTGGAAGCGTTGCTGCCGCATATATCGGAATCAAAGATTCAAAAGGCAAAATCAACTGGGGTGCCGGAACAGATACTGATATTATACATGCAAGCACCAACGCACTTCTCAGTGCATTTAACAATATGATTTTAAAATAAAGGAGAATTGCAAATGGGAATGACAATGACACAAAAAATCCTTGCTCACCATGCAGGACTTGATACTGTTGTTGCAGGTCAGCTTATTAATGCAAAGCTTGATATCGTGCTCGGCAATGATATTACTACCCCTGTTGCAATAAATGAGTTCAGCAAATCGGGATTTACCGATGTGTTTGACAAAGATAAAATCGCAATTGTTTTAGATCATTTTGTCCCTAATAAGGACATTAAGGCCGCGGAACAATCAAAACAGTGCCGTGAGTTTGCCTGCTGTCACAATGTAAGTCATTTTTATGACGTGGGCAAAATGGGAATCGAACATGCACTTCTTCCTGAACAGGGGGTTGTAACAGCAGGAGATTGCATAATAGGTGCTGACAGCCACACTTGTACATACGGAGCTTTGGGAGCTTTTTCCACAGGTGTCGGAAGTACGGACATGGCCGCGGGAATGGCAACCGGAAACGCTTGGTTCAAAGTACCGGCTGCTATAAAATTTGAATTAACAGGTACTCTCCCGTCAAACTGCAGCGGTAAAGATGTTATCCTTACTATTATTGGTATGATAGGCGTTGACGGTGCACTTTATAAAAGTATGGAATTCACCGGAGACGGCGTTGCTTCTCTTTCCATGGATGACCGCCTTTGCATTTGCAATATGGCTATTGAAGCAGGTGCTAAAAACGGAATATTCCCGGTTGACATGGTCACGCTTGATTATATGGAAGGTCGCTGCGAACGCCAACCAATTGCTTTTAAAGCCGATGATGACGCTGAATATGA
>CABUCT010000104.1 GCA_902490145.1 uncultured Oscillospiraceae bacterium | reverse complement strand
GAAATGTCCCGCGTCTGCAATCTTGGGAGAAATCAAATCTCCGTTTGAAATTGACGCAGAAAAGTGCATCAAGTGCGGACAATGTGCTGTTGTATGTAAATTCGGTGCTGTTAAAGTTAACTAGCAAGGGGTGATATTATGGAAAAGATAAATGTTACGATAGACGGAAAAGCTGTTACTGCTGAAAAAGGTTCAACAATTCTTGAAATTGCAAGGAATAACGGTATTGATATTCCAACCCTTTGTCATAATGAACAGGTAAAGCTTTACGGAGCTTGCGGACTTTGTGTTGTAGAGGCTGAAGGAATACCGAAATTGCTTCGTTCATGTTCGGCGGTTGCTTCTGACGGAATGGTTATACATACTCATTCTGATAGAATTGATAAAGCACGCAAAATAGCTCTTGAGCTTATTATGAGTGACCATGAGGGTGATTGTGTTGGGCCTTGTTCATTAAATTGTCCCGCACACACCGACTGTCAGGGATATGTTAAGCAAATTGCCCTCGGTAATTTTTATGAGGCAACGAAGATAATAAAAGAAAAAATCCCGCTGCCGAGTTCGATTGGCAGAGTTTGCCCTCATCCTTGTGAATCTGCCTGCCGAAGAAGATATGTGGAAGAGCCTATTTCAATCTGTTCATTGAAGTCTTTTGCAGGAGACAGCGACAGAAGTTCTGAGCATCCTTATAAGCCTGATTTGGCGAAAAAAACAGGAAAACGTGTAGCTGTTATAGGAGGTGGACCTGCCGGACTTACTGCTGCATATTTCCTTACTGTGAACGGTCATGAAACAACAATATTTGATGCTATGCCCAAAATGGGAGGAATGTTAAGATACGGAATTCCGGAATATCGTTTACCAAAGGCTGTTTTGGACGATGAGATTTCACAAATTGCAGACATTGGAGTAATAATGAAAAACAATGTCCGTATCGGAAAAGATATTGATTTCGAACAGCTTAGATCTGATTACGATGCAGTTGTAGTTGCTATTGGTGCTTGGAAGAGCATCGGTCTTCGATGTGACGGAAGTGATCTTGACGGTGTTTACGGCGGAATTGATTTTCTTGAGCAAGTTGCTCTTGGCAAAAATCCGAATATCGGAAAAAATGTCGCTGTTGTAGGCGGCGGAAACACTGCAATGGACGCTTGCAGAACAGCAGTAAGACTCGGTGCCGAAAATGTATATGTGATTTACAGAAGAACCCGTTCCGAGATGCCGGCAGAGGATATTGAAATTGAAGAGGCTATTGAAGAGGGAGTAGAGTTTAAATTTCTTACAAACCCGGACAGCATAATTGGTGAAAATGGTCGCGTCAAAGAGGTTAAACTTCAAGTAATGGAGCTTGGAGATCCGGATGAAAGCGGGCGAAGATCTCCTGTCCCGGTTGAAGGAAATTTTGAGACTTTGAAGGTTGACACTGTTATTTCTGCTTTGGGTCAGAGAATAAATGCAGCTGGCTTTGATGTCCTCGAAAAGAATCAGCGTGGAAATATTATTGCTGATGAACATTCGTTTAGAACGTCTTGTGAAGGTGTATTTGCAGTCGGAGATGCTACCAATAAAGGAGCGTATATTGCAATTGCAGCAATCGGAGAAGGACGCGAAGCTGCCGATGCAGTTGACGCATATTTAAACGGTATTCAATTGTCATATAAAAAGCCTTTTGTTTCTGAAAGAGAGGTTTCTTATGATGATTTTTCTGACAGAGAAGGGGTTGCACGTGCCAAAATGCCGGTAAGACCGGCTTCTGAACGACGCAATGATTTCAAAGAGGTTGCTCTCGGATTTTCAAAAGAGCAGGCTATGAAAGAGGCTAAACGCTGTCTTGAATGTGGATGTCATGATTATCATGACTGTAAGCTTATTGATTATGCTAACAGATATCCAATTAATCCGGATAGACTTGCAGGAGAAAAGCATCCATCTTTTGTTGAGAAGAAGCTTAATGTTATCGAACGAAATCAAGGAAAGTGTATTCTTTGCGGACTTTGCGTTCGTGTTTGTGATGAAGTTGCAAATAAGGGAATTCTCGGACTTGTCGGAAGAGGATTTAATACAGTTATTAAGCCTGAATTTAATAATAAAGACGTCATTTCAGTTTGCAGAGATTGCAAAAAATGTGCAGAAGCTTGTCCAACAGGTGCATTAAAAATATTATAAATAAAAAACACCAGGGAAGTTTTATTATTAAAGCTTCGTTGGTGTTTTTTAAGGAGAATTAAATGATTGGTATCGGAACAATTATAAACACGGCAGCTGTGATCATCGGAGGACTTATAGGGCTGTGTTTTAAAAATGGAATTAAACAAAGAATACAGGATATTTTAATGCAGGCTTGCGGAGTATCGACTATTTTTATCGGTATATCCGGCGTACTGTCAAAAATGTTTTCTCAAAGTAACGGAAAATTTGAAGTAAACGGAACAATGATGTTAATTTTATGCATGGTTATAGGTTCAATTGTAGGAGAACTTCTGAACATAGAAAACCGAATGGACGTTTTGGGAGAAAAGATAAGAAGTAAAGCAAAGGCAAAAAACGATAATAAATTTGTAGAAGGGTTTGTGAGTGTATCTCTCATAACATGCATAGGAGCCATGGCAATAGTAGGATCTATACAGGATGGTATCAGCGGAGATTTTTCCGTTCTTGCCAACAAGTCAATACTTGACTTTGTTATTGTTATTATTTTTGCTTCTACATGTGGAATAGGAGCGATTTTTTCGGCAATACCGATATTTATATACCAGGGTACGATAACTGCTGTTGCTGCAATATGCGGATCATTCATTAAAGAATCAATGATAAATGATATGTCATTAATCGGATCAGCACTTATATTTTGCGTTGGTATAAATATTTGTTTTGGGAAAAGAATCAAAGTCGGAAATATGTTGCCGGCGTTAGTAGTGGTTATTATTTATGATATAATAAAAATTTATTTATTTTAAGCTGATACTATACACATGGTTAGGGATTGCTTTCCGCAGGCATTGCACTTTTTAAGTGTATTGTCCATATTGAATGCGACTCTTGGTAAATATCCTAAGTCTTCAAAGAGTGTAAAAAGAGGGAAGAATATTGCCATAGGAGGCAGCATAACCGAAACGACCCATGCAAGTACGCGATAAACTCCGTCAATTAGCATACTTATAATAGTCGGGTGTACCTTTAGATTTTCTAACAGTAGTTTGATATATCCTCCTAACTTAAATAATAGATTTGACAGAAGCTGCGAAGGATAATTTGCACCGCTTATAGTCAGCCAAAAAATTCCTGCCAAAAGCAACAGCATTATAGGGACACCTGTCCACTTGCCGGTTAATATCTTATCTATTTTAAGTTGTCTCATTCTATATTTATCAGTACCAAAACTAATAGTTTGATTGCAAATTTTTTCGCTGGTTAAATATATATGGGAAACGACTCTGTCTTTTATTCGTTCACTGTCAAGTCCGATATCCAAGAGCTTATTTCTTTCAGAATTCACGAGTTCAGTTAGTTCCTGATTGCTTGTTATATTAACTGAAAGATTATTCTCAACTGATTTTATAAATTCATAATCCTCTTCCAAAAGTTTTAGTGCAATAAATCCGGGAGATATTTTTTCATTCAATATATTTTTTAATACAGGAACGATGTTATCTATTGCTTTTGTGATTGGCTCTGGGTAATCAATTTTTATAGGTGATGGTATAAATTTTTTACTTGTTAGTAAATCTACCTTTTCTAAAATATTTTTGAGTCCCTTATTTTGTTTTGCAGAGACTGCAACAACAGGCACTCCGAGTATTTTTTCAAGTTTTTTTACATCAATGGTGATATTCCTGAGTTTTGCTTCGTCCATGAGATTAAGGCATACAACTGTTTTAGGAAATATCTCGATTATTTGAAGCACAAGATTTATATTTCTTTCAAGATTTCCTGCATCACATACCACCACAATAGTATCTGCATCTCCAAAACAGATGTAATCTCTGGCAACCTCTTCTTCTGCTGAATGAGCCGATAATGAGTATGTCCCCGGTATGTCTACCATTATGTAGCGGTGACTATTGTAATAACATTCACCCACAGCATTTGAAACGGTTTTTCCAATCCAGTTGCCGGTGTGTTGTTTCATCCCTGTAAGTTGATTAAAAACCGAGCTTTTTCCCACATTTGGATTGCCTGCCAGTGCAATTGTTATTTCATTTTCAGTATTGTCAATGTTTTGGTTGGATTTAAAAGTAAACTTCATGTAAGTCACTCCGATATATTGATCAATTTGCTGTCTTCATTACGAAGGGCGATTATTGTTCCCCTTATTAAAAAGGCTTTAGGATCTCCGGAAGGGGCAGAAAAAATGCATTTTATGTTGCAACCGGAAGTAAGACCAATGTCCAACAGTCTTCTTCGAAGCTGCCCTGTAGCAGTTAAATCTTCAATTTTTGCAGATTGCCCTACCGAAATGCAGTTTAGAGTTTTACACATATGAACACCTCCGATTTCGCCTATACTTTATTTTATGAGGCTTGTTCAATAAGGTGAGAAAAAAACGGACAACTTTATAAAAAAGCCTTTACA
>CABUCT010000103.1 GCA_902490145.1 uncultured Oscillospiraceae bacterium | reverse complement strand
CAGAATATCCTGCAAAGCTTCGCTAAACTCTTCCGGGTTCATGAACGGTTGTTCAGTTTTCTCTTTTGCCCAGATTTCTATCGTATTGTCCACACCGATGAAACGTACATCGCTCTGTATGCCGGCCATTTGCAGGTAACGTTTGGGCAGCAAGATGCGTCCATTCCCATCGGGAACCATGATTTCCGCATCGCTCACAAATTGCCGGAAAATGTCTTGGTGTTTTGCGTTCCATTTGTTCAATCGCCTCCTTAATTGGTTTTGCGTCTTGAACCAAACGCTTTCTGGATAGAGTACCAGGCAATCTTGGAATACGTCTTTGCGCAGCACGAGCCTTTCTTCGGAAGCGGATTGCAGTTGCCTCCGAAAACCGGCGGGGATAAATACACGTCCCTTAGCGTCGGTCTTCGCTTCTATATTGCCCAAAAAACGTATCATTGTTACCTTATTATAATAAGCGACGGTAAAAGTACACATTTCCCCACAATTCCCCACAAGATTTAACTAAAAACTTTCTGAGAAGTTTTCAACACCCTGTTCATTGTTTATTTCGTTGATAATGAACATAGTGCCGAAAGGCTTTATTCGTGGGAAATTGAGGTGTAAAAACCTTGTTAGTTTTGTATTTGGACTGTACTTGTACCGTATCCGAGCCGTACTTGCTCCGTACCAACTCCGTAGTTTCTCCGTATAGAGGTACCTCTGACCGAAGAAGGTACGGAGCAAGTACGGTTCGGATACGGTTAGGGTATGGCGAATTCTAAAGATGGAAGACCTTGTATTTCGTGTTTGATTTTGTGAAGTCAAGAAAGAAAAAACAGCATGAGAAAAGTCAAGTTATTGGCTGTAATCTTTTTGCTTAGAGTAAAAACTGTAGAAAAAGGAGTATAAATTGTATTACTCCTAAATGCATGGTGCCAATAGCTTTTTTTCTAAAAAAGAGTATCTATCTTTATTGCGTAATTAAATATGAAAAACATGAAATTGAAATTAATTTTGCTCTTAATTAACCTAGGGCTAGCTACTTCTATTTTTTCACAATCTCTTTTGTATTTGTATGATGCTGCAGGCAACAGAATCACTCGAATGCAAGTAGCTACGCGTTCTTTTGTACTTCAAAAAAACGAGGTAAATGTTGTATCGTCAGAGGGACTGTTGGAACGGAAAGCAATTAAACTCTTTCCTAACCCAGTGCAAACGAAGTTGACTGTTCTGTTAAGTGAACTCTTTGAGCCGGGTTACGGCGAAGTTTTCCTGTACGATTTGCAAGGTCGACTATTGTTAAGCCAGGATGTGACTTCTATACGAACTATCCTTCAGCTTGATAGCTTTGTGTCGGGTACATATTTGCTGAAGTTGGTCTTCGGTTCAAGGCAATCTATATGGAAAATTATTAAAGAATAGGGTTATACTGTTTGTAAACTAATTATTTATTATGAAAACACATCACTTATGGCTTATTCTTTTAGCCGTGACATTTACTTTTATAGTGACATTCCCATCTATGGGACAACAATCTTTTGATTTTATTTCATCCGTAAAAAAACATCGGACAGTACCTACTGACACAATTTCTACTGGTGATTCCATTTATATAAAAAAGCTAGAGTGCAGGAGCAAAGAGACTATTGTTAACCAAAATCCTATGTCTCAACAAGATTTAGTAAGAGGTTTTGCGAGTGGTTCTCATACGCATATCCCTACCTCAATATCTGTAAATACAAGTAAAGATGTTGGTGTTATACCAATAAATTCACAAGTTACGCCATCGGGAGGACTTGTTTACAATGTTCCTATTTCGTGTGTTCCGGTACGTAGTGGCATTGCACCTTCTGTTTCCATTGCTTATAATAGTCAAGGTGGAAATGACATAGTTGGTTATGGTTGGTCTATTGGCGGTCTATCATCTATAACTCGAGTACCACGTTCTATGTACTATGACGGTAAAACAGCACCGGTTGAAGTGAATGGTGATGATGCATTAATGCGTGCGCCAGTAATGGTAATTTAGTAAATATCTCTATGGCAAGAGATTAGGTTAGAGTTTTAAATATGAATAATGTAAATAAACCTACTTCCAGCCGACTTATCCAAAGGGGAAATCCAATGGGGAGTGTAGCATGTCGGAAAAGCGGAAAGTCTGCAAGTTGTCATGCAGCGACTGAATCGCAAGGAAGAAAGATGGATATAAGGATGAAGCCTGATTGGTTGAACGAAAGTTCAGTGGCATTTCGCATGGCTACGACGGAAGACAATTATATACGTCGTATCATGGTACTTTGGTTTAAAGCATTAGAACCAAAGCGTAAAACTGACCATGACACAACTGCAATAAGTAGAGAAAAGAACGTAATTCGCATCCGACAATCTGTCAAGCCAATAGTTACTAAATTTGCTAAACTGGGATTGCCTAACCCGAAATGCCGTAAGGCTATGAGCAATGGCTCTGAATATTCGGTATGGCAACAGAACCTCCGTAGTAGTCTGAGCGTGGGAAAGCCGCGTACATGGCAAAGGGAGGTAGCTAATAATTTTAAAATAATTAACGGATAACGTGAGAGACGTATGAGAAATCCAGCAATAATTTTAAACACTCTATCTAAACACAGCAATATTCCAAACTACAAGTTTGAGAGGCTGTATCGGATTCTATTCAACGAAGAAATGTTCTTTGTTGCCTATCAACATATCTATTCAAAACAGGGTAATATGACCCCTGGAACTGATAGTAAGACCGTAGACAATATGAACATTTCGAGGGTACAAAAACTCATCGACACTCTAAAGGATGAAAGTTATAAACCACAGCCAGCAAAGAGAGTCTATATTCCAAAGAAAAATGGAAAGATGAGACCTTTGGGAATACCATCGTTTGATGATAAATTGGTGCAAGAAGTTGTACGTATGATATTAGAAGCTATATATGAGGGATATTTTGAAAATACCTCTCATGGCTTCCGACCTACTCGTAGCTGCCATACTGCACTAAGTAGCATTCAGAAGGGATTTACAGGAACTAAATGGTTTATCGAAGGAGACATAAAAGGTTTTTTCGACAATATTGACCACAATGTTCTTATAGCCATCCTATCTGAACGCATCTCAGATGAAAAGTTTTTGAGACTGATTAGAAAGTTTCTAAACGCAGGATATTTCGAACAATGGAAGTACTATAAAACATACTCTGGAACCCCACAAGGTGGTATTATTAGTCCAATTTTGGCTAATATATACCTTGACAAGTTCGATAAGTATATGGCAGAATACATATCTATGTTCGACAAAGGCAAAAGAAGAAGATGCAATCCAGCCTACAACAAGCCATGTAACAAGAGGAATAGTTTGAAACGAAAGCTAAAAGGAGAAACAGAACCATCCAAAATTAAAGAACTGAAGGAAAAAATTGATGCTCTCAAAAAAGAGATGTTCAGTATTTCATGGGGTCTTGCTATGGATGAACAATTTAAAAGAATGAGATATGTTCGCTATGCCGATGACTTCTTAATTGGAGTTATCGGAAGCAAAGCTGATTGTGAACAAATCAAAGCTGATATAACACAATATATGAGTGCGAATCTCAAATTGGAACTCTCAGCAGAGAAAACGCTCATAACCAATGCCAAAACATCAGCGAAATTTCTCGGATTTGAAATGTATGTACCTGTTTCAAACTCCACTAAACGCAATGAAAACGACTATACAGTGAGAAGCTTTACAAAGAATGTCGTGTTATCAGTTCCTAGTGATGCCATTTTCAAGAAGCTACAACATTACGATGCCATCAAAATAGATACACATGATGGTACCAACAAATGGATAGCCAAAGAAAGAGGGTACATGATAGGAAAAACAGCAGAAGATATCTTGTATCAGTTTAATCTTGAAATAGTTGGATTCTATAATTATTATAGCATCGCAAATAACATTGCCAAGGCTGGAGGAACTTTTGGATACATTATGGAATACAGCTTATACAAGACACTTGCGCAGAAGTTGAATAGCTCAATACGCAAAATCAACCGCAAGTATCGCAAGAATAAGGTCTTTTCCATTCCATATACCGACAAAAATGGAATGGCGCAAAGAAGAGTATTATATAATGGCGGGTTCAAGAGAAAAACTTTCTGTGCAAGCGACTCAAAAGTCGACAAGATGCCTAATTCAATTCTTACACCTCGCCCGAGATTGGTCGAAAGACTACTAATGGGGCGGTGTGAGCTATGCAGAAACGAAGCTGAATTGACAATGCATCATGTCAGGACATTGAACAACCTGCAGATGGGTTTACCGTGGGAGCAGAATATGCTTAAGCGTAATAGGAAAACGCTGGCTGTATGTCCCGAATGTTACAGAAAGATTATTAGTTATGGAAAATAGAGTGACATTATTAGTGGAGAGCCGTATACATGGAGACATGTACGTGCGGTTCGGAGGCAGACAAGGAGAAACCTATCACAGAAATGTGACAAGGCGCTTTTTGTCGAGCCTATTTGATGGAGTTCGTCTGTTGCCAACAACTGTTGTGAATGTTTTTGAGACAGAACAAGGGAATATCCGAGTGAAAGCGCAGAAAACGGCATCCGG
>CABUCT010000102.1 GCA_902490145.1 uncultured Oscillospiraceae bacterium | reverse complement strand
ATTTAACCTCTTTGTTTGTTTTTAATTCGGTTAGCTTCTTGACACACTTCGCATATCCGAATATAATAGATCTATACACTTCGAATAAACGCATAATCATGCGGAGGGATAGAAATGGATTACATATCAGTTAGAGAAGCAGCTGAGCTTTGGAATGTATCAGAACGCTGGATTCAGAAGCTATGTGAGGAAGGGCGAATCACTGGTGTAAAACGCTTCGGGCGTTCATGGATGATTCCTAAAGATGCAAAAAAACCGGATGATTTGAGAAGAAAAGGCGGTGAAAATCATGTACAACCCTCAACTTGATACTTTTCTGCATGTAGCGGACGCAGGCAGCTTCAACAAAGCGGCGGAAGAATCGTACATCACACCGACTGCCGTTATTAAACAGATCAATCTGCTTGAATCAAAGCTGGATATCAAATTGTTTGAAAGAACGCATCGCGGACTTGTTCTGACAAATGCAGGCAGATCGCTTTATAACGACACAAAATACATCATTCAGTATTGCCGTGATTCTATAACACGTGCAAAAAACTCCATGCAGGAGGATACGAATATTATCCGCATTGGGACCTCTCCTATGACACCGGCTCAGTTTTTGATGGATATGTGGCCTAAAATCCATGCAGTATGTCCGGATGTAAAATTTCACCTTGTCAATTATGAAAACACTCCCGAAAATGCCAGAGAAATTTTGAACAATTTGGGTAAAAACATTGATATTGTCGCAGGATTATATGATTTGGAATTTTTGAATTACTATAAATGCAGTGCACTTGAGCTTTCCAAAACCCCGATACGCTGTGCAGTTCCGATCAATCATCGGTTAGCGGAAAAACAAATACTGACCGAAGAAGATTTATATGGAGAAAATTTCATGCTGATAAGACGCGGTTGGAATAAGTATTTGGATCTGATGCGGGACGATTTATGGAAAAATCATTCACAGATCAACATTGTTGATTTCGATCGTTTTAATCTGAGCGTATTCAATCGCTGCGAAACAGAGAATAACATAGTAATGACTATTGACAATTGGGTAAATGTTCATCCAATGTTTAAAACGATCCCTGTTAATTGGAATCACACCATTCCATTTGGTATTTTACATTCGCCGACTCCGTCTGATACTGTTCAAAAGTTTTTAGACGCAGTACGGCAAGTATATTAAGATAGCAAAATACAGTTATAACCCAAAGGTACATTCTCATGAACGAATCGAGACTTCTCATGAAGTCTCGATTTTTTTATAATATAAGCAGAGAGAATGAAATTCCCGTTTAACACCACAGCTGTCTGCTGCAAAGCCATCGCAGAAAGCATATATGAAAAGATCGTTATGGTCAAAATTTTTGATTTTGAGTACTAAAGAGGTTCTTATAATAAAGTCAGAGATCAGAAAGGCTGGTGAAGCAATTTGAAAAAATATGCAGGATTATCACTGTTTTTCTGTCTGCTGCTTGCCTTTACAGGATGCGGCGAAGTAAAAGAAACGCTAAACAGCAGTAATAGGGGTGCTTCATCAAAAACTCTTTCCGAAGGAACAGAGAATAGTATGCAACCAACTGAAACCCGTGAGGAACTTTATACGCTCAATACAAAAATATCGGATGTGATTTCCGATTCGGTATTTGGAGATTACGGCAGATTGATTTTCCCAGTAAACAGCGGCTATTACAGCGGGGATTCGCTGGGCGAACTTCGGCTGACATGGTATAGCCATATTGATCCGGATAAGACGGTGGAAATCGCAAATTACATGAAAAATCATGCAGGAGCAGGCGATGTAATTTTTTACGATATCTATACCAATGAAGAAAAAGCGACTGATCCCGCGAAAGCAGACACAGGATTGTTTTTCTTCAAAGGTGATCCCGGTGCTAGGTTCGCAGTCTGCAATGCGGGTGGCGGATTTGCCTATGTAGGTGCGATGCACGATAGCTTTCCCCATGCTTTGGAGTTATCGAAGAAAGGCTACAATGCTTTTGCTCTGATCTACCGCCCCGGTGCACAGAATGCCTGTGAAGATCTTGCAAGAGCAATCGCTTTTATCTTTGAACATGCAGAAGAGCTGAAAGTTGACACCGACTGTTACTCACTGTGGGGCGGTTCAGCAGGAGGAAGAATGACCGCTTACCTCTCCTCCTATGGAACAGAAGCATTCAGCGAGAGAAACTATCCCAGACCGGGATGTGCCGTGATTCAATACACAGGCCATAGCGAATATACGAAAACTGATCCTCCTACTTACATGTGTGTGGGAGAAAATGACGGCATTGCAAACTGGCGTACTATGGAAAGCAGGGCGAATGCAATGGCAGCTCTCGGCATTGACACCGAGTTTCATAAATATCCGGGACTCGGTCACGGATTCGGAATCGGAACAGTGACATCAGCCGAAGGATGGCTCGATGAGGCGGTAGCCTTCTGGAAAAAGCAAATGTAAATGCATATAAAGGAGAACTTTATCATGAAAAAGAAAATTATCAAGTTATTATCCGCTTTTATCGCACTTTTAACGCTTTGTGTAAGCCTTAGTGCCTGCGAAAGCGGAGATCACAATTCAATCGACAATGCACCCGAATCGGCAGTAAATGGCGACAGCAAAATTCTGGTCGCCTACTTCTCATGGTCGGGAAACGGTCAGCAGATGGCAAGATGGATATCGGAGGAAACGGGCGGTGACCTGTTCCGAATTGTTCCGTCAAAATCCTACGGTGAGGATTTTAATTCCTGTGCCAACCGTGCAAAAAATGAACTTGACAATGGAATCCGTCCGGAGCTTGCCGATCATATTGACGCCCAAACCATGGCACAGTACGATGTGATTTACATCGGGTTTCCTGTTTGGTGGTACGATCTGCCGATGCCTGTTTGGACTTTCCTTGAAGAATACGATTTATCCGGCAAAACGGTGATTCCCTTCTTCTCTCATAACGGCAGTTCTAACGGAGCAAACAGTGTAAATCGGGTTGCAGAGCTTGCGGGTGGAGCGACAGTACGTGTGGACGATGCGTTATCTTTGCGTGGCAGTTCGGTTGCTGACTCTGAAAAAGAAGTGAAGAATTGGGTCGCCGGTCTTACAAAAGAAAACTAACTTGGAGGAGCTATCATGAACAATTTTATTTATGAAAATAAGACAAAGGTATATTTCGGTAAAGGC
The DNA here is from genome assembly GCA_902490145.1 of uncultured Oscillospiraceae bacterium. Taxonomy (GTDB): domain Bacteria; phylum Bacillota; class Clostridia; order Oscillospirales; family Acutalibacteraceae; genus UMGS1484. Next base: position 1,447 of record CABUCT010000102.1, on the reverse strand, counting down.
GGCGTAAAAGAATACCTTTGCTGCCTGATGAAGAAGATCGGAAACACCGTCATGCTGGCATACGGCGGTGGCTCGATTAAGAAAAATGGTATCTATACGGAAGTGACGGCTATTTTACAAAAGGCAGGAAAAACAGTAATTGAGTTTTCCGGCATCATGTCAAATCCCACCTATGCCAAAGTGCAGGAAGGTGCTAAGCTTGCCCGTGAAAACCATGTGGATTTTATCCTTGCAGTGGGCGGCGGTTCGGTCATTGACTGCTGTAAAATTGTATCGGCACAGGCAAAGCTTTCTGAAGATATTTGGGAGATGGAAACTGCCAAAAAGACATATCCCACAGAGTTTATTCCTATGGGTGCTATTGTGACTGTTTCCGGCACAGGCTCGGAAATGAATGCTGGTGCCGTCATTACCAACGAAGAAAAAAAGATCAAGGCAGGAATCTTCGGTGCACAGGCGGATTTTGCGTTTATTGATCCGAGCTATACCATTTCTGTTCCCATGAGACAGATGATTTCCGGAGCGTTTGATACACTCAGCCATGCAATGGAAACCTACTTCGGAAAACCGGAGGTCAACAATCTGTCTGATGATATTAACGAGGCTGTTATGCGAAGCGTGATATGGAATATGCGAAATCTGCTGATCGACAGCGAAAATTACGATGCAAGAAGTGAGCTTGCATGGGCTTCTTCTATGGCGGAAAACGGAATTCTGAAGATCGGTAAAATCACGGACTTTCAGGCACATCAAATCGAGCATCAATTAGGTGCTTACACAGACTGTAATCACGGCATGGGACTTGCAGTCATTCATCCCGTTCTTTACCGCCATATTTATAAAGACGGCGTTGGACGCTTTGCTCGCTTTGCAAAGAATGTATGGGATATTGAAGATAAGGGGAACGATGAAGTGACCGCTCTTGCAGGAATCGAAGCACTTGCAGACTTTATTAAAGAAATCGGATTGCCGACGAGTTTTACACAAATGGGTATTTCAGCAGACACCGATTTCCGTGCGATTGCAGATTCTACCAACATTACCGCAGGTTGCTGCAAAAAGCTCAGCCATGATGAGATTTATGAGATATTGACAGAGTGTATTTGATTTTTAATAATGCATGCAAAACAAGGCGAAATACGATTTGTCTGTGATCCTTATTACATTGCAAGGCTCTCAATGGTTTTCTGCGGAAGATCAGAAAATATTTCAATATACAAAAATGAACTTGACAGCAGTACAGATAAGCCGATCAATGAAGCTTACACAGGGTCTAAAACGCTAATCAAAATCACGGTAACAGCAGATGATAAACAATTTGATGGTGTGCTTTTTGACAATGAAACAGCAAGACTGTTTGCAGAGAAACTCCCGTTAACAGTAGATTTATGTAATCCGGTACCCGGATTTGCAAAAGCCTTCGACCTTGAAGAAGCAATACCAGATA
>CABUCT010000101.1 GCA_902490145.1 uncultured Oscillospiraceae bacterium | reverse complement strand
TTATAAATCAAAACTTTTATAATCTTAATATATTAAAAAATATTACTCCAAAATCAATTTAAAGTCAATTACAACCGTGTTTTTTGATGAGTTTTTTTACATTTTTAATAAAAATGGCAGGATTTTTTCTTGAAAAACCTTGCAAAAGAGTTTTAAATTGTGTAGAATATACAATGTATAAAGATGAATGTAGGTTTAAACCTATCCGGACACTAAAATGAAGCAGGGGGAGACAAAATTATGTCTAACAGACTTTTTCAGGGCATAGTCCATCAAATGAGCAAATCCATTGACCGAACTATCGGTATAGTGGATGAGTCATCAACTCTTATTGCATGCAGCGACCTTTCACGTGCGGGAGAGACTATAGATATCGAATTTTCAGATATCAGTTCTTCCGAAGATTGTGTTGTTATCGGTTCAAACACTTTCTTGCCCTTTGGCCCGCTCGGTCATATTGAATTTGCCGTTATGGTCGAGGGAAATGATTCTCAGGCTGCAAAATATGCTTCACTGCTGGCTGTATCTTTTTCTTCCATTAAACAATATTATGATGAGAAGCATGACCGTTCCAACTTCATAAAAAATGTTATTATGGATAACATCCTCCCCGGAGATATTTATTTAAAAGCCCGCGAGCTTCATTTTGTTTCTGATGTTACCCGTGTTGTTCTGCTTATCCGGATCACACGCCGCAACGACGTTTCGGTTTTTGAAGTAATTCAAAAGCTCTTCCCCGATAAGAACAAAGATTTTGTTATAAATATAAGCGAGACTGATATCGCCCTTGTAAAAGAAATCTCTGAGGATATTGAAACAAAAGATCTGGAAAAGCTTGCCCGTTCGATTGTTGATACTCTATCCAGCGAATTTTATACTCATGCCGTTGTGGGTATCGGAACCCGTGTTGTGGGAATAAAAGATCTTGCAAAATCCTTTAAAGAGGCTCATGTGGCTTTGGAAGTCGGAAAAGTGTTTGACAACGAAAAAAGTATCGTAAGCTGCGACAGCCTTGGTATTGCAAGACTTATTTATCAGCTTCCCACTACTCTTTGTGAAACTTTCTTAAGGGAAGTTTTTAAAAAGGATTCTATTGAAAGCCTTGATCAGGAAACTCTTTTCACTATTCAGAGATTTTTTGATAATAACCTCAATGTTTCCGAAACCTCAAGAAAACTTTTCGTTCACAGAAACACTCTTGTATACCGTCTTGAGAAAATTAAAAAACTCACCGGGCTTGACTTAAGAGAATTTGACCATGCTATTGTATTTAAGATCGCTCTTATGGTAAATAAATACCTCAATGCTAATCCGGTTAAATACTAATTATTAACATATTATTTTTTTATTTGCCCCCGTTGACATCCGGGGGCATTCGTGTTATTATGTTATTACAAAATTGTAACTTTTATATGGAAGGTATGTTCTATGAACAATACAATATCAACTGAATCTCCATTGATTGAGTTCAGGGGAGTTTACAAGGCATATGATAATGGTACAAAGGCGTTAAACGATGTCAACCTTAAAATTAATAAGGGTGAATTTGTGTTTGTTGTCGGTGCTTCCGGTGCCGGAAAAAGCACATTCATCAAGATGATCGTGCATGAGGAAAAACCAAATGCAGGAGAGATTGTTGTCGGCAAATATAAGATGTCTAAGATCAAATCACGCGACGTTCCGAAACTCCGGCGTACAATGGGAATCGTTTTTCAGGACTTTCGACTGATAAAAAATAAGACTGTTTTTGAAAATGTCGCATTTGCCATGCATGTTGTGGGTGCATCGAAGAAAGAGATACACCGCCGTGTTGCCTCAACTCTTAATATAGTAGGACTCGGACAAAAAGCACGCTCTTATCCGGGCGAGCTTTCCGGCGGTGAGCAGCAGCGTGTTGCTCTGGCAAGAGCTCTTGTCAACAATCCTGCCATGATTCTTGCCGATGAGCCGACCGGAAATGTTGACCCCAATATGTCGTATGAAATCGTTTCTTTACTCAATGAAATAAATAAACGCGGAACTACCGTTATAATGGTAACCCATGAACATCACTTGGTGCGTGACTTCGGTCACCGTGTGGTAATGATTGAAGACGGTTCGGTTGTTGCCGATAATGAAATCGAGCCTATCATTAAAACACCCGATGATATTGCAAAAAAAGCTTCAATGTTCACTCAGTCTGCCTCTGAAAATATTGAACTCGAAAAGTTTGACAAAGATCCATCTGAGGTAAGCGAAGCTTCTAAGGATAAAACACCCGACGAGTCAGAAGCTTCTGATGTAATTGAGTTTACCGAAACATCCGACATAATTGAGGAAATCAAAGACAGTGACGGGCATGAAGAGTCTGACCACTCTGATTCTGAGGACGATATTCTCAATATGATTCAAAATGAGTTTACAAATAAAACCGATGAAGAAACTTTGGATATAAAAGCTGATACGGAATTCAGATTTGTGGACAATAACGACAGTGATGTTATCGAGGAATCATCTGAAACAATTATGAGTTCCGATATATCAAGCATGCTTCCCGGAGCCAAAAACAAAACTCCGGAGTTTGCCGAGAAAGCAGGTGATGGTCAATGAAGCTGAGAACCTTTAAATATCTTTTGGGTGAAGGTTTTAAAAACGTATGGTCCCATCGGCTCATGTCCATCGCGTCAGCTGGTGTGCTTATGGCATGTATGCTTATGATGGGAATCGTTGTTTCTATTACATATAACATAGATAATTTTGTCCATGTTGTTGAAAATCAGGCCGTTGTCATGACATTCTTTGAGGAAAATCTTCCACGTGAGGATGCCATTGCTCTAACGGACAAGCTGTCACGGATCGATAATGTAAAGGCATGTGAATTCATTTCCCGAGAGGATGGACTTAAACAGCAAAGAGCCATAATGGGTGATGAATATGATGCCCTTTTTGACTGGGTTGCAGAACAAAATCCTCTTCCCGATTGTGCTCAAATCACAATTGATGATCTTTCAAAAACAGATCAAACGGTTTCCGAAATCAAAAATGTTGAAGGAGTTTGGGTGGTTCGACAGCAACAGGATATTGTCAAAAAGCTTTCCGCCATCAGATCTATAATTAATATCGTGGGCGTTTGGGTAATACTTTTGTTATTAGTTATTGCTCTCGTTATTGTTTCAAATACAATCAAGATCACAATGTTCACACGAAAGCTTGAGATCAATATTATGAAAGCAGTCGGTGCAACCAATCGGTTTATAAGGATGCCGTTTGTGGTTGAAGGTATGACTTTGGGGGTTATCGCGGGACTTTTGTCCACCGGACTTCTTTACTTTATATATAAGCTTGCCGAACGAACTTTTGTAAGTGCTTTCAGTTCTTCCGGAATGACCGGATTTGTACCATTCACCAGCTTTGCTTTTTACCTTCTTGGTGCATTTGTTCTAATGGGTGCGGTGGTCGGTTCATTGGGAAGTGCATTCTCTATCGGAAAATATTTAAGACATGAAGGGAGCGAATTTAATGCAATCACCTAATATAATCAAAAAAATAATATCGGTCATGCTTGTTCTGACCGTAGTTTTTGCAGGCTGTATTTCATGTGAATTTGCGGTTGGTGCAAAAAGCTATAAAGAACAAATTTCAGATCTGGAAAAAAAGCAGGCTGATGCAAAAGCAAAAATCAGTTCTCTTAATAATGATATCTCAAAACAAGAAGAATTAAAAAAAGCTCTGCAGGAGCAAATTGACGCTGTTCAGGAGCAAATTGATACCTATAACTCAAAGATTTCTGAAATAGAACAAAAAATTTCCGAAATTGAGTCTAAAAAAGCGGACAAGGAGGCTGAACTTGAATCAAGCAAACAGTCCTTCCTTTCAAGACTTCGTGCAATGTACATTTCGGGTGACAGTTCAGGGCTTTCAATTTTGCTCACTGCCGATGATTTCGGACAGTACCTTTATCAGGACCAGCTTCTTGCAAGCGTTACAAAATATGATAACGAGACTATGGAGAAGCTGAAAAATGACATTGAGGAAATTGCAAACCTTGAAAAACAGGCCGAAGCCGAAAAAACAGAGGTAGAGGCTATTAAATCTACAGTCACTTCAAAACAAGCTGAGCTCGGCAACAGCATGAAACAGCTAAATTCCGTGATTGGCGGACTTCAAAGCGATAAGGCGGATCTTGAAGATGATCTTAAGGAATATGCCGCATCTGTCGATGCCTTGGAAGAAAAAATAAAAGCAGAAGCTTCAAAAAGTTCTGGAAGTTCAGGAGGTTCAAGCTCAGGCGGAAGCGGAAACGCGGGCAACATCAAATATAACGGACAGTTCACATGGCCGGTTCCAGGATATTTCTATATTTCTTCAAACTTTGGCCCCCGTTGGGGAAGAACTCATAAGGGTGTTGATATTGCGGGCTCAAATATTTACGGAAAACCTATTGTCGCTGCTGCATCCGGGGTGGTCAGCTACGTGGGATATGACGCTGCAGGATATGGATACTACGTTATGATAAACCACGGAAATAAGGACGGGAAAAATTACATAACCCTTTACGGACACATGTCAAGAACAGCTGCTTCAACCGGTCAAACTGTTTCGGCAGGACAAACAATAGGTTATGTTGGAAGTACCGGACG
>CABUCT010000100.1 GCA_902490145.1 uncultured Oscillospiraceae bacterium | reverse complement strand
GAGTATTTATATAAAAGAAAATATATACTATAACTGTAACATGTGTTACATTAACGTACTAAAGTGAAAAGGGAGCATGACACCGTGAGAAGAGGAAATGGAGAGGGAAGCATCTATAAATTGAGTGGGAAACGTCGTAAACCTTGGGCGGTACGTATAACGACGGGGTGGACGATCGAGGGAAAACAGCAATACAAGTATCTCGGTTATTACTTAACCAAGACGGAAGCGAAAAACGCTTTGAGGGAATATCTAATAAAACCGTATGACCTGACCAATAAGGATGTGACATTAAAAGACGTGTTTGAACGTTGGACTGCTGCCACCGATCTTTCAGAAAAGACCGTGAAAAACTATACGTCGTATTTCAATAAGGCTTTCACGCTTCATAAAATGACAATGCGGGAAATAAAAGCGATCCACCTTGAAACGATTATGAACGAATTGACACCACACGGTCAGAGGGTTTTCAAAAACTGCATGAACCAGCTTTATACGTATGCGATGAAACATGAAATCATCGAAAAGAATATCATTGGCCTGATAATGGTCAAAGATGTCAAGATTGAAGAACGGCAGCCATTTACACCAGTAGAGATCAAACGACTGAAAGACTTCCGGCATCCGCTTCACGATACGGTCCAGATACTTTTATATACCGGACTACGGATCACGGAACTTTTGGAAGTGGAAAATAAAAACGTATTTATTGAGAATAAATATTTGATCGCAGGGAAAAAGACGAAAGCTGGTACAGACCGGATCATCCCGATCCATGAAAACATCCTGCCGCTGATCGCTGCCAGATATGGGAACGGTAATAAGTATTTAATCACACGGGAAAATAAAAAAATCCCATACCGCTCCTATCGTCAGATGTATTGGGATAAAATGACGACGGCTCTTGAACTGGATCACACGCCACATGACACCCGGCACACATTCGCTACGTTTGCGGACCGATGCGGATTGAATCAAGTAGCTGTCAAGCGGATCATGGGACATGCTCTGAAAGATGTTACTCAGCATTATACACATAAAGACACCAGAGAACTTTTGGAAGAAATAAATAAACTCAAATTTGAATAAAACCTTGTATATTGTCTTGTATATTGTAGAAAGAAATTCCACGCAAGTCGACAACCTCTAAACGCCGCTATATCAGCGAAAACACCGCCACGATTAAGGTCTTTATCTTTTGCCTGAAAGATGTTAAATCTTGATGTGACGGTGTTTTTCTGCGATTTGTGTACTGTATGTATATTTCAGATACCAAGACCGGGACATAATTTAATTATAACAATACACAAACAGAAATGCCCGTGTGAGCTTGTCAGACGCTCGTATTTCGATTTTTATTTATAAGTCGATAAAATACCCACATAAACAAAAAACCGCCCTAAATGGACGGTTTTAAGCTTATTTCTATAGCTCTGTCTTTAGATGGAAAACTATAAATATTTCTTATTTCGTGGTTACCATAATCACGGAACATTTCTGATAGCTCAGATCGTCGGTATTGATACTCTTTCCCGCCAACCGATAAAATATATCGGTCAGCAGAAAGAATATCTTTCAAGTTATTTAATTTCATGCTGTCATGTACTCCCGGAGTTGGTTATCTTCCGGTGCATCCTGATCCAGCCACTTATCAAACGCTTCCGGGTTGCGGCTTTCCAGTTCGTCCATCAGCCAACCTCTGACGGTTGCAATCTCCGGATCGTTTACATTACTGGTCAGTTCCCATTCGTCCAGCAGGTCCCCCAGTGTACTATTTGCTAACATTTCCCTTGCTTTTTGTTCTTGTTTTGTCATTTTTATTTCCTCCCTTATTATTTAAGCATTGCAACCATTTCTTCTAAGATTTCAATATCTTCTTCATCGCCGATAACATAAAATGCACGGTTGTCAAATGTGTAATTTTTTCTTTCAATTTCAATTTCTAAATCTTCACTTTTAATAATGGTTTCCATTAAGTTTTTATCGTTTGTAGGTGCTAATTTTTTCATTTTTGTTATCTCCCTTTCTTTATCTTATGAATATATTATAACGCACTTGCGTTAATATGTCAATACTTTTTTAACGCAAGTGCATATTTTTTTAAAGTTTTTGCAGCGGCACCCGTGGACGCTCGATCATGCTTATATAGCTGACAGCGTGTCCCATGTCTTTCGCCTGTATTTTCGAGTAGTAACCGGATTCATAATCGTATTCAAAAATTGCGATCCAACCATCAGTCATGGTCACTAGCACCCAGTCAATACCGTTGCAACTTTTATTTATTCTGCTAGTGCCGTTTTCACGGCACCAGCTTTCAAATTTTTCTCTTGTCATTATTTATCCCCTTTCCCTTTTGATTTTGTCGTCAGTGCTTTTTCAATATCCCATCCCAGCCGGTCAACCCTTGCCCGGAGGGTATTTATTGAGATGTTCAACTCTTTCGCCCACTGTCCTAATGACTGTGATTTTCCGTTGAACTCGTAGAGTTTTTCATTTTTGGAACCACTTTCAGTTCCGAGAGCTTCTTCAATAGTCCAGCCCATTCTTCGGATCCTTGCATTGAGCGTTCCGAGTGGGATATTCAGCTCTTTACTCCACTGACCAAGCGTTTGAGCTTTGCCGTTATACTCGTAAAGTTTTCCACGAGTCTTTTTCGGTTTTTCTTCTGCTTTTCTTTCAGCCATGATTCGGTTGATCTCAAGAAGCAAATATGCCTTTGTTGATCTTGAGTAGTTTTTGATTTTCAACTCTGCTGCAACCTTTTTTAATTCTCTGCTTGTCATTTCTTCATAATTTTTCATTTTTATTTCTCCTTTTCCCTTGCTGTTATTTCCTTACCTTGTAACTATATTATAACGCGTATGCGTTAAAATGTCAATAGGTATTTTAGAAAAAAGCGGAAGATTTTACTCTTCCGCTGGTCCGTCAATAATGTACTTGCAAGCCTTTTCTGCTTTACTGGCAGCAGATACGATGAACTTGTTATCATTTTTCAGAACTCTGATCCAGCTTTGGAGATATGCGACTGAATTTTTGAAAGTCCGGTTTGTTTCAATCCCGATCATACTCAGGATGCTAGCGCTTCCGATCTCTGCCACCAACTCTTCTTTTGAATAGTCTTCACTGCCGAACGGTGCGATGCTCATTCCTTTTTCAAACCGGTTCAATCTTGTATGATGTCCGGTGCTATGTACCATTTCGTGAAATAAGGTGCTGTAAAACTCTGAAATATCCGAATACTGATCTTTGCAAGGCACCTGCACATAATCACTTGACGGACTATAAAATGTTTTGTTGCTGACCGTTTCAATGATCTTGATATGTTCCCGATCTTTGTATGCTTCTTTGATTTTTTCAGCTTCCTCGATAGGTTCAAGCGGTTTCAATTCTTCTTTTGCTAATGGCTCAACGCCCTCCACTTGTGAAATGTGGAATACATTGTAATATTTAAGTACCGGAATATTCTTGATTTTCTCTTCTCCGTCAACCTCTTCTTTGATAGGGTAGATTTTCCAAAATACCACAATCTCAGATTTTGCACCTTTTTTAATTTTACCGCCCAGCCCTGTCCACTGTTTGAAAGTGGCATATTCACCCTCATGCTGCAAAAGCATCTGGTTCAAAAGGCTGTATGGTTTTTTGCTGATCCGGTTGAAAGCTCCTTCCAGAACTCCCGTCCACGGTCTGTGCCACGGGATGATTCCCTGCTCCATCTGTTTGATGATTCTATCTGTTACCATCTGATATACATTTGCTTTACTCATGATGTTTACCTCTCTTTCTTAACTGTCTTAATTATAACGCATATGCGTTATTATGTCTATGATAAAAATGTACAAAATAAAGAGCATTTCGTTGTACATTTTCACTAAAATCACATATAATAAAGACATACCGAAGAAAGGGGAATGAAAATGGATATCATACCGATTTCAGAATTGAGAGACACGAACAAGATCAGTGAATACTGCACTCATACCGGAAACCCGCTTTTCGTTACAAAAAACGGCACCGGTCATCTGGTAGTACAGTCATACGCCGAATATCAACGCCAGCAGGAGGACATCAGGACGCTGAAAGCCATTCTTGAGAGCGAACGGACACAAGCCCGCAACGGTGGGAAAACAGTTTCACATGAGGATATAAAAAAGAAATATGGTTTATAAAATCATCTACACGGAAGAAGCTGAGAAAGATTTGGACGCAATCTATCAATTTCTTCACACTGCATACAAGTCAGAGGAAACGGCAAGAAACACGATCAAAATGATCGTGACAGCGATTGACAAGCTGGACACATTTCCGGACGGTCGTTCAAGTTACCGGCTCGATCCACGCTACAAGGCAATTTATCCGGGTTCGTATCAAGTAATTTTTGACATTGACGATGACCGGCAAGCGGTAACGATCGTCAGGATCCTCCCGTCAATATATGTACATTAAAAAAAGAGCTGCCTACTTTGGCAGCTCTTCCCATTTGATTAAATCTTCAATTTTGACTTCCAGTGCATCAGCTACTTTTTTGAGCTGGTAAACATCACGGGGCACCCGTCTGTTATTTTCCCAGTCGTCAATGGTCCGGGACGGCACCCCGGACATCTCTGATAATTGCTTCCGGTTTAGGTTCTTCGCCTGCCGGATCTGTTTAATGTGATTCATAAAAAGATACCTCCT
>CABUCT010000099.1 GCA_902490145.1 uncultured Oscillospiraceae bacterium | reverse complement strand
CGTCTTGTTAATGCCCGAACTCTTGCAAGCAATTCTTTGATATGAAATGGCTTTACTAAGTAATCATCAGCACCGCCGTCTAAACCCTCCACCCGATTGTCAAGGGTACTCATGGCAGTAATGATAAGGATAGGAATAGATATTCCTTTTCTACGCATAGATTTTATGATTGTTAAGCCGTCAATAATCGGTAGCATACGGTCTACAATGGCGAGGTCATAAGCATAGTCTGTATTTAAAGCGTACAGCATAGCGGTTTCCCCGTCATTGCAACAATCAACCATATAGTTTTCTTTTTCGAGAGAAATTTTTATATTTTTACATAACTCTAAATCATCTTCCAGAAGAAGTATTTTCATAATGTATCAATCCTTTTCTATATAAATTATAGACAGTATAACAGAAAAGTCTGTAAAAATCCTCTAAAAAATGATGATGATTTTCTTACTTTTTTACAGGATTTTTAGAATGGTTTGCTCTTACAATAGGGGCATATCAAACAAGAAAGGTGGAATACAAAAATGAAAAAAACAAACATCAGTAAATTTGTAGCAGTTGGATTATGTATCTGTGCATTGACGGGGTGTGGTGCAAGTCCAGATGAGAAACCAGATACGTCTAATCCTATTGTCAATTCTAATACGAATGAAGAAAATGCAAATGGTTCTTCAGAAAATAAAGGAAACGACATATTAGAGTCTGCTAATTTGATAGGAAGTGTTTTGGAATTTACAGACAATGGTTGTTCCGTAAGTCAAGCAAAAGAAACTGAGGGTGGAGCTAGCCTGCAAATCGAAGCGTCGGGATTGGAAAATAAAGACAATGCTGTTTCTGTAACCTATAACCCAGATTGTGAATTTGTTGTTGCGACACTAAATAAACAGTTGGGTTCTGTTACGAATATAACAACGGGGTCTATATCCGATGTAAAGAAACAATCAAATGTATATCTCTATGGAGAATTTTCAGACACACTTCATTTCAATGCAACAAAGGTTGTCATAGCCCGTTGGGAATAGAGGTGTGAAGTATGAAGTTTTATCAACTTGGTTTTCGCTATTTACAGCGAAAAAAAGGAAAAACCATTCTTCTGTTGATTGTTTTGATACTTGTAAACAGTATGATTTTAGGTACAAGCATGATTTTAAGGACTACAAATGAGTCCAAACAAGCCATGCAGGAAAAGACAAACTCTAAGATTGTGGCTGAAATTACAAGTAAGGACAGCAAGATAACAGAGAATGAAGTAAACAAGATTGAAACGCTGGAAGATGTTTCGTCTATCAACCGTATCGGCAGACAAGAGGTATTTCCGAATGATTTTGCTCCCGTTACGCTCAATACTTCTACGAATGAGGAAAATTTGAAAATAGCGTTGCTCTCCTATGATGATTTGGAAAAGGACAGCCCTTTTTCAGAAATGCAGTACCGCTTATCTTCTGGCGATTATATCAAACACGAGAAAAAAGGTGCTGTTATCAATGCGAACCTTGCAAATCAAAATGAGCTAAAAGTTGGAGATACGATTGAATTAAGTACAGAAAACGGAACAAAAGTATCTGTTCAAATTATTGGAATTTTCATGTCCGCAGGAAATGTGGAAAAAGACCAGCCAACAGAAACTACCGCAGTCAATCGAATAGAAAATCAAGTCTTTATTGACAACAGCACTTATAAAGAATTGTTCAAAGAAGCTGAATTTGAAAAACTCTGCGTTTATTCAAAAAGACCAGAAAAATTAGATGTGCTGGAAACCAGCTTGCAAAAAATATTCGGAAATGATGTAGAACTTAGCACTTCCGATACCCTTTATCAACAGATGTCTGCTCCATTAGAGCAAATCAGTAAGGTGGCAAATCTTATGCTGGTACTTACATTGGTAACTGGTACTGTTGTTGTTTCCCTGCTGTTATGTATGTGGATGCGGACAAGGCAAAAAGAGGTGGCAATCTTTATGAGCCTCGGCAAGACAAAAAGTGAAATTTTCCTGCAAACTTTATTAGAAGCAGGCAGTGTATTTACACTTTCGGTTTTAGGAGCAACAGCCATTGGTAAATTGTTCTCGGGCGTTTTGCAAAATGTCATTACTGGTTCAGAAACAGTAACAGAAAATCTGAAAGTGGTGTTGCAGATACAAGATATTGGAATGTTGTTCCTTTTAGGTGGTGCAGTTATTCTGGTGGCATTGTGCTGTTCCATTCTTCCGATATTACGAGCAAACCCAAAAGATATATTAGCGAAAATGGAGGGATAGTACATGAATTTTTTTGGATTGGCAAGGCGTTCTGTGTTCAGAAAGCCCATAAAAAGTATTCTCTTATTGTTGATTGTTTTTGCAATCAGTACCCTGCTTCTTGCAGGTGTGGCGAGCAAAAATGCCAGTATTGAGGTGCAGGACAAAACCAGACAAGCCATAGGTGCAGGCTTTCTTTTAGAAAGAAATGCAGAGTACCGAACAAAACGAGTTCGTGAATACTCAGAAAAGATTGGTAATGATAAGGAAGGTAGTTTTGGTGGCTACCATCAGGAAAAAGAGATTATCAATGGTGTGGAGACTTGGTCAGGCTGGACAACAAATGAATTTGAAAGCTTAGATATAAAAGACATTGAGAAACTGGCAAAAACAAAAGGAATTGCTGATTACAATATTACAACAGCAACAACTCCTGTAAACCCTGTAAATTTCAAAAGAATTGAAGATAAAGATGTAGACCAAAGTGTAGATGAGGGAGGTGTAAGCTTAATTGGAAACAAAGATATGAAACTTGACAGAAATGTTTTATCTGGAAACCTGCATATCAAAGAGGGACGAATGATAACCCCAGAGGATAAAGATATGTGTGTCATTTCAGAGGAACTTGCAAAGCAAAATAATCTGAAAATCGGCGATAAGATTTCTTTTAATGATTACCACGATACTGTAAATTCAAAGGTATCAGAAGCTGAGATTGTTGGAATTTATCAAGTGGATCAAAAGATGTCCCCACTTATGCAGGGAGATACTTACCGTTCGGAAAATGTAATATTTACAGATTTGAGATTTCCAGAAAAGGCAGAGGGTGAAACAAGTCCATTATATGAAAGAGCCTATTTCAAAGTAGAAGATGTGGAAGCTTACGACGAAGTAAAAGAAAATCTGCAAAAAGTAGACATCAACTGGGAGCAATATGATTTGATTGACAATAACGGAAATTCCGAAACCATGTCCTCAAACTTCAATGATTTAGCAAAAGTAAGCGAAATGATGATATTGGTAATCTCTGTTGCAAGTTTTGTTATCCTTGTTTTAGTATTTCTTTTCTGGCTGAAAAATCGAGTGCAGGAAGTCGGCATTTTCTTATCTCTCGGTGTTCCGAAATTCAGAATTATCGGGCAGATTTGGAGTGAAGCGATTATGATTGCTGTTCTTTCCCTTATGCTATCCTTTGCTGTCGCTCCTGCCGTTTCCAAAGTAACTGCAAATTATCTGGTATCACAGCAGGTTCAGCAAATGCAGGAAGAAGAAAAAAATAACGAGGGAAAAGTATCCACAGAATATGTTGCACCAAAGCAGGACGTGCAGAATATCAGCGTAGAGGTTACGCCAGAAATGTATCTGTTGGACGGTGTAAGTGTTCTTGTGTTGATAACGGCTTCTGTTCTGGTATCTGGAATTGTAATACTAAAGAGAAACCCGAAAGATATTTTATCGGAAATGAGTTAGGAGGACGACGAAAATGTTAGAAGTAAAGAATGTAAGCTATGCTTACAAAACAAAAAAAGATAAAACCATTTTGAATAATGTATCTGCTACTTTCGAGGAGGGTATCTTCTATACCATTGTCGGTCCGAGTGGTGCAGGAAAAACAACACTCTTATCGTTGTTAGCAGGCTTAGACACAGCGGTAAAAGGGACTGTCCTTTGCAATGGCGAGGACATTACAAAAAAAGGGCTGAATTACCACAGAAAGCATAATATCTCATTGGTATTTCAAAATTATAATCTGATTGATTATTTGACAACGGTTGAAAATGTCAAATTAGGTGGTAGTGGAAATGCTGAAAAATTATTGGAAGAAGTCGGCATTGGAAAAGAATACTGGCAGAGAAATGTATTGCAACTATCTGGCGGACAGCAACAGCGTGTAGCGATTGCAAGAGCATTAGCCAGCGACGCTCATGTACTTTTGGCAGACGAACCGACGGGAAATCTTGACGAAACTACCGCTGATGAAATCATTGCTTTGCTGAAAAAGACTGCACATGAATTAGGAAAATGTGTTGTTGTGGTTACACACAGTAAGCATTTGGCAGAAGAAGCCGACGAAATCTTAGAAATTAAAAACGGTGCAATTTCTTTTCTGTCTGATTAAATTAGAATAGTGCCGTAAAGGAGTTGTCATTATGGAATATTTTAGATATACCTCGACGCAATCAGTTTGAACCTAACGGCATTTTTATAACAACTGAATATAGCACAGTTTTAAAAGCTCGTACAGACTATATGTTTTGTGCGGGCTTTTTTCATGCCAGAAAAAAATTTTTTAAAGTTTTTTCGATTTTGGTTACGCTGTCCCCCACTTTCAACGCGGTATATATGAAAAGGGGCAGACACCTCTTTTCGACTAGCGAAAGGAGGTGAGGAAAATGAAACCGTCAGAACTACAAGAAAAAACCTGTCATCAATTCGATTGTGCTAT
>CABUCT010000098.1 GCA_902490145.1 uncultured Oscillospiraceae bacterium | reverse complement strand
CCATTTATGCAGCGTGGAACTGCTCATTCCGTATTCTTTGCATATCTGCGTACTGCTTTTTCCGGATTCATACAAGCTTACTATGCTTTGCTTGAATTCCTCTGTATACTTGGTGTTTTCCATGCCTTTCTCTCCTTTTTTATTATTATACCATCTTTCGCTTTTTGCTGTCCACTTTTTTAGTATAGCACCAATTCATAATAGGCATAATAGCATATACAATCAAAGTATTTGCTATGTGGGCGAAAGCGCAATATAATTTATGTGAGAGGTTCCGTCTCTTCAACTTAGAAGAAAGGAACAGAACACAAAACACATTTTTGTATGGCGTTACGCCCAGTGTTTTCAAGGGATTACAGAGGCGGGCTACAGTTTATTATCCGATATGGTGGTACATTGCGCCGACGATCATCAATACATTTCTGGAAAGCTATGATTTTTCCGGCAAGACCATTATTTTGTTTGCAACTTCCGGAGGAAGCGGATTCGGAAAAACCGTTGACAATCTGAAATGCAGTGTTTCTGACAGTACGGTTATTAAAGAGGGAAAACTGCTGAATGGCAGACCGTCTGTTTCGGAATTGCAGCAGTGGGTAGAGAGTCTTGGGGTGTGATATCGTGAATAGACCATATATTATTTGCCACATGGTAATATCGATTGACGGCAAAGTGACCGGTGATTTTTTAAGCAGACCGGATTGCGAAATGCCCACAGAAATCTATTATCAAATCAACCGTGACTATCATGCAAACGCCTTTGCCTGTGGTCGAGTTACAATGGAGGAGAGTTTTACACACGGCTATCAGCCGGATTTATCCAACTTTGCGGATGTATCAATACAGCGAGAGGATCATATTGCTGATAAGAATGCTGCGTTCTTTGCGGTAGCTTTTGATCGTTACGGAAAACTTGGCTGGACAACGTCAAAAATTGTTGATGAGGATCCCGGATACGGAAATGCACATATTATTGAGGTTTTGTGTGAGGATGCGTCTGACGCATATCTTGCATATTTGCAGAGCATTGGTGTTTCCTATATTTTTGCCGGAAAAGAGGATCTGAATTTACCGCTTGCACTGGATAAACTGTATCGTTTATTTCGTATCCAAAAGCTTCTGCTGGAAGGAGGAAGCGTCATAAACGGTGTATTTGCACGAGAGAATATGATTGATGAGCTGAGTCTTGTTCTCGTACCGACTGTGGCTGGCAAAGATGGAAAGCCGTTGTTTTATGACAGCATTTTGCAGGACTACATCTTAACACAAACAAAACTTCTACCGGATTCATCGGTCTGGCTGAATTATCATAAAAAATGAACACACGAGCTGTCCATAGAAGAGGTCAGTTATATAACGAAATGAAAAACGGCAGGATATTGCGTAATCGAAGTCCTGCCGTTTTGTGTTATTCTTTTGCACAGCTGCATTGATATGCTGTTCCCCATTTATCCATGGCATCCAGTATCGGCTCCATGCTATGACCAAGTTCCGTCAGTGTATATTCCACTCTCGGCGGCACTTCCGGAAAAACCTCTCTTGTCAGCAGTCCGTTTTCCTCCATATTGCGGAGATTGGCTGTCAGAACCTTTTGGGAAATACCGGTGACAGATTTTTTCAGTTCGCCGAAACGCTTTGTACCGCTTCGCAGGTCACGCAGGATAAGAACTTTCCACTTATCTCCAATGAGCATAAGTGTTGTTTCCACAGGGCAAGCCGGCAGTTCAGGTTTATTTGTCATAAAATTTCCTCCTGTTAGTATCAAATTGACTGTAATATGCTTTCAGATACATTTTAGCATATGCGGATTGAAAAATCAAGAAAAATTTTTTGCGGATTTTTCCCGAAACTGCGCAAAGGTTACCACGAAGTAACTATACCACAAAAAAGTGCGTACTTTTCGGAAGCGAAAAACAGCCCCTCGCACAAGGTCCGTAGTATATGGGGAAACGCCCTTATTTCAAGGGATTGCGCGACAGCGTGGGTTACACAAACTCTTATAAAATCTTATCGTTTGTTAAACGATTGGCGTAAAATTGGCGTAAAGTGGCGTAAAAGCATCTGACAGGAAAACTGAAAAATGTACGATTTATAAAGCCGTATCATGTTTGCTATAATGAACATGGCGGCTTTATTTTTGCCGCTTTCTCAAAATCAGAAAGGAAGTTTTTTCAATGTCAAACCAAACAGAAAACAGGATGAATATTCTATCCGGCGCTTGTGCCGCGCCGATTATTGACAGCATATATTCCTTTTGCGAAAGCAAGGAAACGATAACCGACTTATATGCAGTTCTTCATACCTTATATGAAAATGGACTATCTTCGGAAGCATATCAAATATTGCGTGTGCTTTGTGCTGTACTTCAAATATCCGACTGCCAAGACCTGCCGTCGCTTGCGGCAAACGAAATACCAATATTTATTCAAAACTTTGTAGAGGATTTCTTTGAAATACTCTGTGAGTATCAGGAAGCATAAGGATTGTACCTTTGTGTTTTTATTTGTTTCAGTATATCATATTGGCGAAAGGAGGTACAGGCAGAATGACTGAAAGAGAGAAAAACGGACTGATATGTTTCTCTGATATTTTCTTTGGAAAATGGAAACTGCTGATTTTGTATGAATTGGCCGACGGCCCTAAACGGTTCAAAGAACTTCGGGACACAAATCAAAATATTTCCGCAAAGGTTTTGACTGAATCTATACAGGATTTGATGAATGAGGGGCTAATTGTGCGAATATCCTACCCGGAAGTGCCGCCGCGCGTAAATTACTTCTTATCAAAAAACGGGAAAAGCCTGATTCCGTTGATACGGGAAATGCTTGTATGGGGAACGGAACATCAAAAATACCGCAGTAAATGGGCAGCCTATGGAAAATCAGAAAACAAACAACGCCGGCAAAAAAGCGAGCGATAAATAACATATATAAGCATATCACAGCCGTTTATTCTGAAAAGAGTAAACGGCTTTTTTCATACCCGTACATAGCCGTCTGCTTCGCCGCTGGCGGCTAAATCTATGTAAAGGAGGAAACCCCAAAATGGCGAATTGCAAAGTAATTGCGGTGACGAACCAAAAAGGCGGCGTGGGTAAAACTACAACGACCGCTAACCTCGGAATCGGGCTTGCACAGGAAAACAAAAGGGTCTTGCTGATCGACGCAGACGCGCAAAATTCTTTGACGCTCTCCCTCGGCTATCCTAAACCCGACGATCTGCCCGTTACGCTTACGGACATTATACAGTCGGTGATTGACGACAAGCCGATTCCCAACGGCCACGGTATTTTGCACCACGGCGAGGGCGTTGACCTGCTGCCTGCGAATATCACATTGTCGGGTATGGAAATCCGGCTGATTAACGCTATGAACCGTGAACGGGCGCTGCGGACATATATCAACGAGATAAAGCCCTATTATGACTATATTCTCATTGACTGTATGCCGTCGCTTGGCATTATGCCGCTGAACTCACTGGCGGCAGCGGACAGCGTTATCATTCCGTCGCAGCCGTCGTTTCTCTCGGCAAAGGGTCTGGATTTGCTTATGCACTCCATTTCACAGGTCAAACGGCAGATCAACCCCAAGCTGAAAATCGACGGGATTCTTTTTACGATGGTGGATAGCCGTACAAACGAGGCAAAGGAAATCATCGCTTCTCTGCGCGCTCATTACGGCGAGAAAATCCGTGTGTTCGGGACGGAAATACCCTTTTCCGTGAGAGCCGCCGAAACCAGCGGCAGAGGCAAGAGCATTTATGCTCACGACAAAAATGGCAAGGTTGCCGCCGCATACCACGCGCTGACAAAGGAGGTGTTGGAGATTGAGCGTAAAAACGAGAGATTTAGGAATGACGCCGTTAGATGACCTGTTTTCTACCGATGAAAGCCGCGCAGAATCGCAGCTTGAAAAGGTCGTGACGCTGAATCCCGCTGAAATCTCCGACTTTCCGAATCACCCGTTCAAGGTCAAGCAGGACGAGGCAATGGCTGAAATGGTCGATAGTATCAGGAAATACGGCGTGTTAGTTCCTGCTCTTGTCCGACCGAAAGAGGACGGCGGCTATGAAATGGTCGCAGGCCACAGGCGAAAGTTTGCGGCTGCTCTGGCTGAACTGACGGAAATTCCGTGTATCGTCCGCAATCTCACCGACGATGAAGCTACCATAATCATGGTAGACAGTAACCTGCAAAGGGAAACAATCTTACCATCCGAAAAAGCATTTGCCTATAAAATGAAGCTGGACGCTATGAAAAGGCAAGGTCAGAGGTCGGATTTAACTTCTGACCCACTGGGGCAGAAGTTAAAAGGTAAGGTTTCGGTTGAAGTTTTAGCCACTAATTCACCTGATGGAAAAACACAAATCCAACGCTTTATCCGCTTGACCGAGCTTATTCCCTCTGTCCTGCAAATGGTGGACGACGGGAAAATCGCTTTCCGGCCCGCCGTTGAGCTTTCCTATCTTTCAAAAGAACAGCAGGAAGCCCTATACAGCACAATGGAATGTGAGGATTGCACCCCGTCTTTGGCACAGGCTATCAAAATGAAAGAGTTTAGCAAGGACGGCAAGCTGACCGACGAGGTGATTCTTTCCATTATGCAGGAGGATAAGCCGAATCAGAAAGAGCAGTTCAAAATGCCGAAAGAGCGTATCAGCAAGTATTTTGCGCCGGGGACGCCCGCACAGAAGATTGAAGATACCATTATTAAGGCTTTGGAGCTATACCGAAAGCGTGAACGGCAAAAAGGCATGGAAAGATAGAATTATCCTAACAAGGGATAACTATACCCTAAAATAAGGCAAGGTGCGGCGGTGTTCGCTTGTTCCCCCTCTCCACACCTCTCCCCCTCAAAAACTACCTGTACTACCCGAAAAAAGAGATATTACAGGGCAGCGATTTTCGTACCTTTGCAGAAATCCGCAAAAATTCG
>CABUCT010000097.1 GCA_902490145.1 uncultured Oscillospiraceae bacterium | reverse complement strand
ATCTTTTTTTAAAATAGATAAAACAGAAGGTGTTTATCACGGACAAAAGCTCCCTTCCTATCGGAATATTTGATTCGGGACTCGGAGGTCTCACGGTTGCGTCAGCACTCATGAGTCTGATGCCGAATGAAAATATAATATATTTCGGAGATACAGGCCGTGTACCGTATGGAACACGAAGTGAAGAAGTAATCCGAAGCTATGCGGCTCAGGATGCCGAGTTTTTGCTTTCAAAAAACGTAAAAATGGTGGTTGCTGCCTGCGGAACAGTGAGTTCAGTAGCTCCCGACATTGGGAAAAAGCTGCCCGTTCCGTTTGTCGGTGTGGTTGAGCCTGCGGCAAAGGCAGCAGCAAAAGCGTCAAGAAACGGCAAAATCGGTGTGGCAGGAACTTCTGCAACTGTGCGAAGCAGGTCATTTGTTAAAAGCATTAACAGAATAAATCCCGAATTGTCAGTTTTTCAACAAAGCTGTCCGCTTTTTGTAAATATAGTTGAAGAGGGATACACAGATCCTTCCGATCCGATTGCAAAACTTATTGTTGAAAGATATCTTTCGGATATTAAAGATTCAGGCATTGATACGCTCATTTTGGGATGTACCCATTTTCCGCTGCTTTCAAAGGTCATCGGAGAATTTATGGGAGACGACGTGGTTCTTATAAGTACCGGAGACGCTGCTGCAAAGCAAATCCGAGATGATTTAAATGAAAAAGGGCTGATCAATAAAGAAGAAAAGCCGGGTCATGCCGAATTTTTTGTAAGTGACCGGACTGAAGGATTTTCTCGTATCGCAGGGGCTTTTCTCGGAAATAAGATTTCGGATAATGTAAGTCAGGTGGATTGGGGAGACATATGATTAAGGATGTAATGATAGAAATTGACAGCCGTCAGAAGTCAGAGGGGGCTGAACCTGAGTCCATTGAGATGGTAGTAGAGGGTTCTCTTGAGACAGACGGCGATAATTTTATTCTTAAATATACTGACAACGATGTGGAAACGGTGCTTTCGGTTGAAAATTCCGAAAGCGGACAGATTGTAAATCTTGATCGGACCGGTGCGGATGTCGGAAGACTCACGATTCAAAAAAATCAACGTCATATGAGTTTTTATCAAATGGGACCGTTTGAATTCACAATCGGCATTTTTGGTGAAAAGCTTGACTGCCGATTGGATGAGACCAACGGAACTTTGGATATGCGATATACTATTGATATAAATTCTACATTTGCAAGCCGAAATGAAGTAAGCATAAAGGTTAGCGACATGACCCACTGACTCTGAAAGGATAATAGAGATGTCAAAAATTATAGAACGTTCAGAAAATGAAATAAAACAGGCACTTATGGAGGCACTCGGACGTGCTGTTGCAAACGGAAGCTTGCCGGCAGAACCCATTCCTGCTTTCAAGATTGAAGTCCCTTCCGACCGTGCTCACGGTGATTATGCAGTCAATATTGCAATGGTGTCGGCCCGCGTCTTTAAAATGGCCCCAAGAAAGATTGCAGAGATAATTTTAGAGAATCTGGATTTATCCGGAACATATGTAAACTCGGTTGAGATTGCAGGAGCAGGGTTTATAAATTTCCGCTTGTCCCAGGATTTTTATTCGGATATTTTGATTGATATTTTAAAAAGCGGAAAGGATTACGGCCGCTCAGATTACGGAAAGGGCAAAAAGATCAACGTTGAATTCGTGTCGGCAAATCCAACCGGACCTATGCACATTGGTAATGCCAGAGGTGGAGCTTTGGGTGATTGCCTTGCAGGAGTTCTTGATGCTGCCGGATATGAGGTGTGTCGGGAGTTTTATATAAATGATGCAGGAAACCAGATAAATAAGTTTGGTATTTCTTTGGAAGTCCGCTATCTCCAGCTTTATAAGCAAGGCATTGAGATGCCGGAAGATGCATATCAAGGGCAGGATATTGTTGAACATGCAAAAGCGTTTGCTCAGAT
The DNA here is from genome assembly GCA_902490145.1 of uncultured Oscillospiraceae bacterium. GTDB lineage: Bacteria > Bacillota > Clostridia > Oscillospirales > Acutalibacteraceae > UMGS1484. The sequence goes on along the minus strand of CABUCT010000097.1, from coordinate 3,168 downwards.
ACATGGCGATAAATACCTGGAGTGCAACAGTGCAGAACGCCAAAAAGCTTTGATTGAATATGCACTCCCGCTTAATATTGAAGGTCTTGAAAGGGATCTCGAAAAATATCGTATTAAATATGACGTATGGTTCAGGGAAAGTAGTCTTCATAACAGCGGTGACGTTAGTAAAATTGTTGAACTTCTAAGCGAAAAAGGCCATACATACGATAAGGACGGTGCAGTTTGGTTCAAGGCTACCGAATTCGGTGCGGATAAGGATTTCGTGCTTGTTCGTTCAAACGGAATTCCGACTTATGTTGTACCTGATATCGCATATCATTATAACAAACTGGTAACCCGTGGTTTTGACCAGGCTATTGATGTTTTGGGTGCAGATCATCATGGATATGTTCCGCGTCTTAAAGCCGCTTTGCAGGCACTTTCAGTTGATCCTGAACGTCTCAAAGTTGTTCTTATGCAAATGGTGCGTTTGGTACGTGGGGGAGAAGTCGTGAAGCTTTCCAAGAGAAGCGGAAAGGCCATAACTCTTGTAACGCTGCTTGATGAAGTCCCGATAGATGCCGCAAGATTTTTCTTTAATCTTCGAGAGCCTAATACTCACTGTGAATTCGATCTTGACCTTGCGGTTGAACAATCAAGTGAAAATCCTGTTTATTATGTTCAGTACGCACACGCAAGAATTTTCAGTATTATAAAAAACCTTAGTGCTGAGGGCATCAAATCAAGGGAACTGTCCCGCAGCGAGTTATCTGTTTTGGGAAAACCGGAAGAAAATGAGCTTATTCGCCATCTTGCAGCTCTCACAGGAGAGATTATAGGTTCGGCCGAGGCAATGGATCCGTCGCGAATCACCAGATATGCAGTTGACCTTGCAACCCTTTTTCACAAGTTTTATAATTCTTGCCGGGTAAAGGGTGATGATATTCAGCTCACTTTGGCACGGCTTGAGCTATGTGTATGTACCGCGACCGTGCTTGAAAATATATTGGGACTTCTTAAAATTGATGCTCCCGAAACGATGTAAAAAGAGGTAAAAACAATGTCAAAACCGCTTGTTGCAGTTGTAGGACGACCAAACGTAGGAAAGTCCACTCTTTTCAATAAATTGATTGGTTCACGACTTTCAATAGTTGACGATACCCCCGGTGTTACCCGCGATCGTATTTATGCACCCTGCGAATGGTGCGGAACATCATTTATGATGGTAGATACCGGAGGAATCGAGCCGTATTCACAGGAGATTATTCCTTCTCAAATAAGGGCACAGGCCGAGCTTGCTATTGAATTGTGCGACGTTATAATATTAGTCACCTCTATGCCTGAAGGAGTTACTGCCGCTGACAGCGAGGTGGCTTCGATGCTTCATAAAAGCGGAAAGCCGGTTGTGCTTTGCGTAAACAAGTGCGACACCGTTGGAGATGTTCCTGTCGAATTTTATGAATTTTATAATCTCGGACTCGGTGATCCGATTGCTGTTTCTGCCGTGCATGGCCACGGAACGGGAGACCTGCTGGATGAAGTATGTAAGTACCTTCCGAAATCCGATTCTGAAGAAGAGGATGATGACACGATCAAGGTCGCAATCATCGGCAAGCCAAACGCCGGAAAGTCAAGCCTTGTTAATTATATAGCAGGTGAACAGCGTTCGATCGTTTCTGATATTGCCGGAACCACACGTGATGCAGTTGATTCATATGTTGAAAATAAACATGGAAAATTTATGTTTATTGATACTGCCGGACTTCGAAGAAAATCCCGTGTGTCCAAAGCGGATGATAATATTGAAAAATACAGCATCATTCGTGCCGAGATGGCGGTTGACCGTGCGGATGTGTGTATTATTATGATTGACGGAAATGATGGCTATACCGAACAGGACGCAAAGGTTGCAGGTATGGCCCATAATGCGGGGAAGGCCTGCATTGTGGCGGTAAACAAATGGGATGCAGTGGAAAAAGATGATAAGACCATGGATAAAATGCGGAAAGATCTTATGCATGAGCTCGCATTTATGTCATATGCCCCTATAATATTTATTTCAGCAAAAACAGGATCGAGGGTTGATCGTCTTTTCGAGCTTATTAAATTCGTCAATGATCAGAATTCCATGAGGATTTCAACAGGCCGCCTTAATGATCTGCTGGCTGATGCGACAGCAAGAGTTCAGCCGCCGACAGATAAAGGCAAAAGACTTAAGATATATTATATGACCCAAGCATCTACCCGTCCGCCTACATTTGTATGCTTTTGCAATAATGCAGAGTTATTCCATTTTTCTTATCAGCGTTATATAGAAAACCAAATTCGTTCCACCTTTGGACTTGAAGGTACACCTGTCAGGATGGTAATTCGTGAGCGGGGAGAATAATTTTATTTTAAGAGGTATCATTCAATGTCGTATGGGCTTATTTTGACTTTAACATTTATATTTTTTGCCGCGGTCAGTTATTTACTGGGAAGCATAAATTTTGCCATTATAATCACCAAGGCAATTACCGGACGGGACATACGTAATTCGGGAAGCGGAAATGCGGGCATGACAAATGTCATGCGAGTATTGGGGTTCTGGCCCGGATTTTTAACTTTTGTTTTTGATTTTTTAAAGGCAGTTATTGCAGTTTTATTAGGCAAGTTCCTGTTTGTAAAATTTCTTTATATTGTTTCCCCTTCAATTGCTGCTTTATTTCCTAACGGGTCTTTTGAATATGCAAGGGCGGTGCTGCCGGTTTATGCGGCAAATCTTTGTGGAATCTTCTGCATTTTGGGACACTTTTATCCAATATTTTTCAAATTTAAAGGTGGCAAGGGTATTGCAAGTACCGCCGGAGTTATTTTGGTAACCGACTGGAGAATATTTTTAATTTTATTTTCTGTTTTTGCAATTGTATTTTTAATTTTCAGAATAATTTCTGTTTCATCATTGACAGTTGCAGTATGTTATCCTATTGTATCATACATTTTCTTTACATATGTACAACCTGTGGACGATGTATATAGATTGGCGATTCAAGCGTATAGGCCCCTCGGTATGCCGATAAACATATTCTTAACTCTTGCAGCATTGATCCTATCAATAATGGTTATTATAAAACACTCTGAAAACATAAAAAGACTTATAAAAGGTGAAGAAAAGAAGTTTGAGATTCGCAAAACAAAAGCAAAAAA
>CABUCT010000096.1 GCA_902490145.1 uncultured Oscillospiraceae bacterium | reverse complement strand
GGTGAAGAACAAGCTCCCTGAGAGCCAGCGTGACGATGAACAGGGCCGGTACCGTGAGTCTCTTTAAGTCTTTGGAAATTCCAGCGTTTGATTACGCCGGCAGTTCCTTTACCCTTGCTGGTCCCGGTGACATCTACTGCATCTCCTGCAGCAAAGACGTCAGCTTTAATGAGGTCGCCCACATTTGCTTCAACGCCGTCCATGCGGAACTCGCGGAGATACTTTTTGGGAGCTACATCATTTTTCTTAAAATGACCTGCCATAGGCTTATTTACATGGCTGGCTTTGATCTCGCCGAAACCATACTGAAAAGCACTGTAACCGTCATTTTCTACTGTCTTGACTTGAGTGATTACACACGGACCAGCCTCAACAGCAGTTACGGGAATTACATTCCCGCGTTCATCAAAAAGTTGGGTCATACCAATCTTTTTTCCGATGATTGCCTTTTTCATTATTTTTTCCTCCTTGTGGTTATTGGTTGACCTTTCGGCCAACATGACCTCTCGTCAGACATTGATAGAATTAAGCCTTACAGTTTAATTTCGATTTCAACGCCGGCAGGAAGTTCAAGACCCATTAATGATTCAACCGTCTTGTTGGAAGGACGGATGATGTCGATCAGTCTCTTATGGGTACGCATCTCAAACTGCTCGCGGGAGTCCTTGTATTTGTGGACTGCACGAAGTATTGTAACTACTTCCTTCTGAGTTGGAAGCGGAATAGGTCCCGATACGCGGGTTCCTGTACGCTTTGCGGTTTCTACGATTTTCTCGGCTGCTTGATCAACCAACTGATGATCGTAACCCTTGAGTCTGATTCTGATTTTTTCTTTTGCTGCCATAAAAATGGTTCGCCTCCTTAAAATTTAACCGCTTATTTGCGGTAAGGGTGGCGGGCGACGTTTTGGCTTTCAATAAATGTAACACCGTTCCGTGTGTTCCGTGTTCATCCATCGAAAAACCGGAGCGGGCTTTACGCCTATTCCGGGATTACAAAACGCCATGACACCGATACCTCAAGTGGAAAGGGAGGCCAAAGTGTCATTCAAATATAACTGTCGCCCGGTTTTAAATCGGACATACTCCGTGGAAATTCCCTGTCTCGGCTCAGAAAAACCGGACAGCCACCTCCCACATCAACGCATATCTGCACAAATGTGCTAGATAATACTACCACAAAGCCTGTGCGATTGCAAGTGTTTTTTTGAGTTTTTTTCAAGTTTTTTCAGGGTTTTGCATTTTTTATGTTTTCGTCTTTTAAATGGCTTTGTAAGCAACTTTTTTGTGATTCTTCACCATGGATCTTGCAATTAGTATAAAGATGCACTTTTTTGCCGTTCTCTTACATTATATATAAGACTGTATATAAACCACTGTTTTTTCATTATAAATCATTTGTTTTAATCACAGCTGTTTGTGTAAAATTAAAGGAAATGAGAAAATGTTGACCCAGAAAGCAAAATATGATATAATTTAATGTATTTTATCGGAAAGAGGAAAAGTTTTGAATATACATTTTAAAAATGCCACCATTCTCGATCCTGCATCTACCAACATTCTTCGTTCAGGTGACCTCTATATAAAAGGCAATAAGATAAGCTATAATGGTGAAGGTGAATTCGAACGCACCATTAACCTTAACGGAAATCTCATAATTCCCGGATTCAAAAATGCACATGCTCATTCGCCCATGACATTTCTGCGTTCATTTGCTGATGATATGCCGCTTGATGCCTGGCTTAATAAACAGGTTTTCCCAATGGAAGATAAACTTCGTGATGATGATATATACCATCTGACAAATCTTGCTATTCTTGAATATCTGTCCGGAGGAATCACGGCTTCATTTGATATGTATATGCGTCCTGACCTTATGGCTCAATCTGCTATTGACAACGGATTTCGAATGGTTCTCTGCGGAGGTGTTAACGATTTCGGAGGGACCGCAGAAACCCTCAATGATGAATATATTAAATTCAACGGAATAAGCCCGCTTATCAGCTATATTCTCGGCTTTCACGCCGAATACACCACTTCTCTGCCGCTTATGCAGGAAATATCTGATTTGGCAAATCAGTTAAAAGCCCCTGTTTTTTGTCATAATTCCGAGACTGCCAAAGAAGTGGAGGACTGTTTCGGAAGATATGGATGCTCACCTACCGAGCTTTTTGATAAAATAGGAATGTTCAATTACGGTGGCGGCGGATTCCACTGCATCTATTTCGAAGAAAAAGATTTTGAGATATTTAAAAATCGCGGGCTTTATGCTGTCACCTGCCCTGCATCAAATGCAAAACTTGCCAGCGGAATCGCTCCGTTAACGTTTTTTGAAAGTCAAGGTATTCCGATTGCCATCGGTACAGACGGTCCTGCCAGTAACAACTGTCTTGATATGTTCCGAGAGATGTTTTTGATGACCGCACTTCAAAAGCTTCGCACTGCTGATGCTTCGGCAATGTCGGGGATATCAGTTCTGCGTGCCGCCGTATCCACGGGTGCAACTGCCATGGGTCTTTCTGACTGTGATTCACTCGCCGAAGGTAAAATTGCCGACCTCGCGATCATTGATCTTAATTCTCCGAATATGCAGCCACTTAATAATATTCCGAACAATCTTGTATACAGCGGAAGCAAGCTGAATGTGAAGATGACTATCATCAACGGTGAAATTTTATATGAAAACGGTGAATATCCCGGAATTGACAAAGATGCAGTATTCGCAAAGGCAAACGAAATAATCAAATCAAAAATATAATAAAAAGTTATATAAATCTGACGGTCCTGTGCAAATCAAGTATTTCCTCTGCACAGGATCCTTTTTTGTTATGACAACAGCAGGCGACAGACGTATGTCTGTTTTTGCTGGTCTCTTCGCATCCGGGACTTTTTAAAAAGCCTTTAATGCGACAGCATTGTATGTGGTTTTTCATAGCTCAAACAAAGATCCGTACGACCAAAACTGTGTCACGCCTGACAGCGGATAATTTTAAAGAATTTTCGGTACAGGCGTTGAAGAAGCCTTTCGTATTTCGAGAAAAATAAACCGAAAAACCCGAAAACAACCCTGTCAGGAAATATGTGTTTGAGCTTACTTGTCTGAACCGTAGCTCATTCATCCGAATTCGCCTAAAATGGTGAACTGTCAACACTTTTGGGCTTGTCGTCGCTCACAAATCGTTAGCCTTCAAACTTCTTTACAATAAAACTCACCCTAAATTCCGCACATTTTAGGTCATAAAATTTTATCGGAAAACAATTTATGTTAAGACAAGGCAAAAAGTTTCGAATATAAACAGTTTTTTGTTATGCTTCTTGCCGACTTTCAGTTTGCTGTTGTCAGAAATCAGCCACACTTAGTGCCCGCTAAAAATAAAAGCCGAGAGACAACCGGGTAATTTTATAGAAACAATTTTTTTGATGGCAAATAAATTTAATGTCAATCAAAAATTAGAATTCACTCCTGCGTATATAAAAGTATTTTGATGCCTAAATGATAAAAACCATTCCGACAAATCCGATCAGATTTTGTTTGTCACTCATTTAACTTTTCTAAATGTTACTTTTAAGTCTGACATTTTTGAAAATTCATCCTCTCTTGCCTTGACATAATGTTAAATTTCGCTTATACTTAACAGCGATATGTTAATTACTAACACTTTGTAACATGTATGAAACTCTCTGTGAATAGTGGTGATAGATTTGAGTCCTGTACGCCGTGAAAAAATTTTGAAACTGCTTCGTCAAAACGGAATTGTCATGTTTAAAGATTTGCAAGCCATGTTTCCTGAAGTCTCCGGCATGACTTTACGCCGCGATTTAGAGTATTTTGAAAAAATCGGTGAAGCAGTTCGCATAAGAGGCGGTGCAAGATATATTCCTGCTCTCAGAGGACAAGAAGATGTTTATGCTCTGCGTGCCGCAAAAAATCAAGAGGCCAAGGACAAGATTGCAAAAATCGCCCTCCGCTTTATTGAAACACGCCGTTCGGTGTTTCTTGATTCCGGTTCCACAGTAATGAGTCTCGCCCGCCAACTTCCCGATTCGACTTATTCAATTTTAACCTCCGCTCCGAACATTGCGATGGAGGTCTCGAAAAGATATAAGCCTGCGGTCACGATTATCGGCGGTCTTATCAATCGAAGCAATCTTTCGGTTTCCGGTATGCAATCCGCACTGTTTATTCAAAGTGTAAACGTCGACCTTGCCTTTGTGGTCGGCTCGGCATACTCCCCAAAAAACGGTTTCACAGTTGGTAATTGCGGTGAAGGCGAGCTTAAGCAAAAAATTATTGAAAAGGCCGACAAAACAATTTTGCTTATCGACAGCTCAAAATTCGGAAAAAGCATGACCTATACATTTGCCTCGATGAAAGATATTGATATTCTTATAACTGACAAAAAACCGTCAGATGAAATTATGGATTTGGCTCAACAATCTGATGTAACGGTTATATGGGAATAAATTTCGATGTGTTACGCCGCACCAAATGGCGTTTTATCTATAATTTATTTAGGAGGAATATATAAATGGCAACACCCGTAATGATGCCCAATGTCGGAATTTCGGTCGAAAGCTGTATTCTGACCACTTGGCACAAGAAAAAAGGCGACGCTGTCAAAAAAGGCGACGTACTTTTTACCTATGAGACCGATAAGTCGACCTTGGATGAAGAATCTCCGGTTGACGGTATCATGCTTGAACAGTTTTTTAACGAGGATGACGATATCCCAACCATGACCAATGTTTGCGTTATCGGAAATGAGGGAGAAAGCACCGCGGAATTTGCTCCAAAGCTTGAATCTGACGATTCTGCTCCCGCTGCTGAAGCCGCTCCTGCTGTAACTGCTGCCCCTGCTGTTTCCGAGGTTGCAGCTCCCACTGTGACTGCTGCCCCTGCAACTGATGGCGAATTTGTAAAGATCTCTCCACGTGCCCGAGCTCTCGCCGCAAAAACCGGAGTAGATGCACGCTATGCCGCTCCAACCGGTCCCTCCGGCCGTATTATCGAGCGTGATGTTCGTGCTCTTATTGAAAACGGGCCAACCGCAACTTATGCTGCTGCTGGTGCCTTTAATGGTACTGCTGGTACAGGTATCGGCGGGAAATTCTCTGTTTCTGATATTAATTCCGC
>CABUCT010000095.1 GCA_902490145.1 uncultured Oscillospiraceae bacterium | reverse complement strand
TTATCAAGAGGACGTTCATTTAAAAGTTTCATGAAAGAATTAATAATTGCTTGCCTGGTAAGTTCTTTTGACATTGGGTTATACCTCCTTATTTAATTTAAAAACAATACATTATGCAAACGATTACAAATTTTGATTAAAATAAAGAATCTCCGTATAATATTAAAGTATTAAAGTAGGATTATTTGTTATCTTTTTTCAAGAACTACTTTTGATTCAAAACAACGTCCCTTGCTACGGGATCCTTTTATAATATATTCATTGTCAGAAACACATGTTTTAAATAAATCTATCTTTTCTCCTAAAGTTACTTCTCCACTGAATACCAGTGAAAATTCCGCAATGCGATTTGACTGAAGCTCATTGCTTAGGCAATCTGTAATAATATCTGCATATTTTGTGTTATTTAGATGCCCGTTATAATCTGTGTCAGAAAAATAAACGGATCTTTGCCCGATTAATTCAATTTCTTCGGGACATTTAATCGATATAGTTCCTTCATCTATTGCAGATTTTTCGGGAAAAGAAATGATATTTTTGATTTTAGGAAAATCTTTCGGACGTATAATTTTGTGAGTTTGAGGATCGGCCAAAAACCATGAAGACGAACATTTAAAAAGAGAAGCTCCATCTTCGTCGCAAATTTCTGAATGTCTTATAAATCGGACTCCTTTTGTGTGCTTGTGCCAAGTTATAGCCTTAACGTTTTGACCTAGATGAACGGGAGATATAACTTTGATAAAAACTGATGAAAGCAAAAACACCACTCCGTCAGCTCTGAGTTCATCATATGACATATTAAAATTTGAAAGGTGATTTCCGGCTATCTCCTGAAAATATTTCATTGCCGAAGAAATTGACAATTCTTCAAACATATCGCTTTCATATGATTTTACATTAAAATTTTCAATGTATTCTCGATTATTGTTAATAAATCCCATAATATCACCTGTTGTAAGTTTAACTCGTGTAATATGAAAAGTCAATTGCAAGCTGTGTATTATTATCTAAAAGAATTGAAAAATCTTTTATAAAATAAAGATTTCAACGCCTGTTAAAAAAGAGTTTTATCATGACTTTATTGTCTATAAATCGAAAAAAACAAAAGTAGATTGACATTCAGTGATAAATCCAATATAATAATTACAATTATGGAACAATGTTCTCATGGATTTTCATGTAAATTGGAATTGAAAGATATGCCTTTTTCCAGTTGATTCTGTTTTCTTTTCCAATTGTTTTATGATGTCAAAGAAAAAATGAGATTATTAAAGATTACACAATTTTATCGGAGCTGAAAATAAATGCAAAAGTTTAAAAGAATTTTTCCGTCGGTGGCACTTGTGCTTTGGGATATTTTTTCGGTTGCAGGATCTATTCTGCTTGCTCTTTCCGATATGGGTGCTTTCTGGGGATTCCAGAAGCTTCCTCCATATTACGAAACAAACAAGTTTTTATTTATTGTTGCAATGGCCGTGGTTGTTGTGTTCTGTAATTTTGTTTGTGGCTGTTATAATCGCGTACTAAGAACTATTAGCTTCAGTGATGTGATAAGACAGCTTACGGCTGTACTTATTGAAATGGGCGTTGTGTTTTTGATGGATATAGGTTCTCGCTATATCTACCGCATAAGAAACATTTCAAGCGAACCGGGATTTTTGCCGCCTACGGCATATATAATTATCGGAATGTCACTGCTCATTCTATCGGTTCTCGGAAGGGGATTTGCAAGATTTTTAAGCTCAATACGTGAAAGTATTTTGGCAAATAAGTCGGCAGAACCGGTGGTTATTTACGGTGCAGGAGAAGCAGGTACATATCTGCTCAAAATGATAAACAGCCATTATGATATGAATATGCGTGTTGTGGCATTTATTGATGATGACGAATCCCTTCACGGACGTAATATAAGCAGGGTCAAGATCGTCGGTGGAAAGGAAGCCTTGAGCAGAGTTATTGAAAAATACGGTGTAAAACAAGTTATTATTGCAATTCCTACCGCCGGACAAGCTGTGATTTTTGATATCCTAGATATTTGTAAAAAATATCATTGTGTTACTAAGCGGTTTGGAACGCTTGAAGAATCAGAGCCTTCAAATATGAAGGTACGTGATATAGATTTGGAACAGCTGCTTCACCGAAACAGCGTCAGTCTCAACATGGACGTAGTTGAAAACTTTATCAAAGATCGAATTGTATTAGTAACAGGCGGTGCAGGTTCAATCGGAAGTGAGATCTGCCGACAGGTTTTGCGTTTCGGATGTAAAAAGCTTGCAATTGTCGATTTTAATGAAAACGGTCTTTTCTTTATTGATAATGAATTAAAACAAAAATACCCCGGAAAATTTGAGGTTCGTCTTGGCTCTATCAGAGATCGTGCTCGCATGACCGAGATTTTTGACGAGTTTTCTCCCGAAATTGTTTTTCATGCTGCTGCTCATAAACATGTTCCTATGATGGAAATTAATCCGAGAGAAGCCATAAAAAACAATGTAATGGGAACAATAAATGTATGCCAGGTTGCGGTAATGCACAATGTTCAGAAGTTTATCACAATTTCGACTGACAAGGCGGTTAATCCCACCAATATTATGGGGGCTTCAAAACGTATTACCGAACTTGTTATGCAGATGATGGATAAGATTTCCGATACAGACTTTGCTGCGGTTCGTTTCGGAAATGTTTTGGGCTCTAACGGAAGCGTTGTACCTTTTTTCAAGGAACAGATTGAAAAGGGCGGACCGGTTACGGTCACTCACCCCGAAATGCGTCGGTATTTTATGACTATTCCGGAAGCCTGTCAGTTAGTTCTTGAAGCGGGAGCAATGGCAAAAGGCGGAGAGATTTTTGTGCTTGATATGGGTGAACCTGTACTTATCAGTGATCTTGCGAAAGATATGATAAAACTTTCCGGATTTATTCCGGATAAGGATATCAAAATTATTTATACAGGTCTTCGTCCGGGAGAAAAGCTTTTTGAGGAAATCAGCCTTGCCGATGAGGATGTCGACCGAACTTCAAACAAAAAGATCATGATAATGAAACCAATGACTTTTGATGAACATTGGCTTGCAAGTTCCATCAAGGAAATGGAAGAGGCCGTTAAAAACGATGACAATGTAAAAATGTTCTCATTGGTCAGAGAGCTTGTACCAACATTTAAACACAAATAACGGATTATATTTGTTCGAATTTTATTTTGAAGGGTGTATAAAATATGCACTATGAAAAATTGATGGAAAAAATCAAAAATAAAACGGCAGTTCTCGGAGTTCTCGGACTCGGATATGTCGGACTTCCGCTTGCAGTGGAAAAGGCAAAAGCGGGGTTTCGTGTAAAGGGCTTTGATGTTCAAAGAAAAAAAGTTGACATGGTAAACAGCGGTCACAATTATATAGGAGATGTGGTTGATGCTGATTTAGCTGATATTGTCAAAGAAGGACGTCTTTCGGCGAGTGACGATTTTTCGGGACTTTATGAATGTGATGCGGTGGCAATTTGCGTACCTACTCCGTTAGACAGTCATTTACAGCCGGACATTTCTTATGTCAGCGATTCGGCAGATCAAATTGCCAAATATGCTCATCCCGGCATGCTTATCGTGCTTGAGAGCACAACTTATCCAGGCACTACCGAGGAGATTATTCAACCCCTTCTTGAGAAAAAAGGTCTGGCCGTCGGAGAGGATGTATTTCTTGCGTTTTCTCCTGAACGTGTTGATCCCGGCAATGCTGTATATAAGACCAAAAACACGCCTAAAGTTGTGGGTGGAGTTACTCCCAGATGTGGAGAACTTGCAGCTGCTATTTACAGAAGCGTTCTTGAAAGCGATATAAAAATCGTCTCCAGTCCGAAGGTTGCGGAAATGGAGAAAATCCTTGAAAACACCTTTAGAAATATAAATATTGCTTTGGTAAATGAAATGGCGATTTTATGTGAAAGAATGGGAATTTCGGTTTGGGAGGTTATAGATGCCGCAAAGACCAAACCTTATGGATTTATGGCATTTTATCCCGGTCCCGGACTTGGCGGACACTGTATTCCGATTGATCCGTTTTATCTCACATGGAAGGCAAGAGAATATAATTATCACACTCGCCTTATAGAGTCGGCCGGAGAAATAAACAATGCTATGCCGGAATATTGTGTAAACCGAATCTCCAATCAGCTTAATAGGGTGGGAAAGCCTCTTAAAGGCTCAAAAGTTTTTATGCTTGGTATTTCTTACAAGCCCGATATTGATGATCTTCGTGAGTCTCCGGCACTTGTTCTTGCCGAATTATTCTGCAAGGAAGGTTGTGAGCTTTCTTATAACGATCCGTTTGTGCCTGAATTTACTCACCACGGAATTCATATGAAATCCACCGACATTTCGGCACAGACTCTTGAGAATGCAGATATTGTAGTAATTGCAACCAATCATTCCTGCTATGATGTGAAATTCATCGTTGACCATTCAAAGCTTATATTTGACAGCCGAAACCTTACAAACGGAATTTCGGATGATAAAGTTGAGAGATTATAATATATGACTTCAATTATAAATAAAACTGCAAAACTTGATACGACCGTGAAGATAGGAGAGTTTTGCGTTATAGAGGACAACGTCACCGTGGGAAAAAATTGTATCATCGGACATCATGTGGTGATCCATGAAGGAACGGTCATCGGCGATAATGTCAGGATAGATGATTTTGCTTGTATCGGAAAACGTCCTATGAAAGCTGCCAACAGTGCAGTAACAAAGGAATGTAAGCTTGCCCCATGTCATATAGGGAGTGGGGCCATTATCGGAACTTCTGCTGTGATTTACAGAGGAAGCATTATTTCAGATAAAGTTTTGACTGCTGATTTTGCAACTGTCCGTGAGAGGGTTTTTATCGGAGATGCAACCATTATCGGAAAAGGTGCTACGGTTGAATGTGATTGTAGAGTAGGGACTAGATGCAAAATTGAGACCAATGCTTATATAACTGCATATTCTGATATAGAGGATTTTTGCTTTGTCGCCCCATGTGTGGTCACTTCTAACGACAATTTTGCCGGACGCACAAAAGAACGATTTGATGCTTTCAAAGGCGTCACGATAAAAAAGGGCGGGCGGATAGGAGCCGGTTCGGTAATTCTGCCCGGAAAGATCATAAATGAGGACGGATTTGT
>CABUCT010000094.1 GCA_902490145.1 uncultured Oscillospiraceae bacterium | reverse complement strand
ACTAGATACAAAGGTGCCTTTCTCGGTTCGTGAAAGCGTTGTAAAACATGCAACTGCACTTCTGGCAAGAGCCAGAGCTTTGAAAGAGAATGATGTCAAAATCACTCCGAAGGATAATGGATATGAAGCCTCATTCGTTATAAAAGACGGAGATTTCGAACTCATGACAGTTAAACTTTTTGCAGCCGATTCTATGCAGGCAAATATCATCAAAGAAAATTTCTTAAAAGATCCGACGGGACTTTATCAAAGCATAATCGATCGATTAACCTGATTTTCAAATATAAATTAAACCGGCTTAGTATTAAGTTACTAAGCCGGTTTTAATTTATCAATCAATTTCCACCACAAAATCAAATGTAAATGTTTCATTTGGTGCTATCTTGAAATCTATTCCTCTTTCAATTGCTGTTTCAGGCTTATCAAAAGGAGAGGTTGCAATCTCCATCGCAACATTGTATAATCCTTTGAAAATTCCATTGTTCATCCAAACTCCAAGATAAGGCAGCTTGTTCTTATCAAATTTAAGAGTAATAGTTCGGTTTATAGACGGAACAAAGTATCCACACTCTCCCTTTGACATTTTATCAAGGAAAAAGAATTTGTAAGCATTGGCATCCTTAGCATATTCTTTTGATGTAAGGGCATTTTTGTCCACCTCTATCACATCTCCCCTTTTACCGAACTCGTTATGCTCATCAAACATTATTTCGCCCTTTGCTCCGTAGGCATATGGAGTTTTGGCAAATCCATCTTTTTCGGCCGCAATCATAAAATGTGCCGCCCACATACAACGAAAATCATCCGATCCAATATTCTTTATTGAATATGTTGTTTTTATTCCACCGTTTTCACTTTCACTGATGGTCTTTTTGTATTCATAGTTAAGAAGATCCGATTTATATGAAGAATTGAATGTATCATTTGAAATCTCGGTTTGGTGTGCAACTCTGCAAACCTCGCCGTGACATGGATATTCAATACCCGCACGGCTTCCGCCTTCAAATTTCATTGGATCAATTGTCGGAAACATATCGTCACATCCGGACACGTCGCCTTCAACATAATTTCCGCCCATAAACTGCGGCAAAAATTTTTCACTCATGTCAAGCGTCATAAATTCTCTTCCGCTTTTTTTATCCACAATGGACTGTAATCTACATCCGTTTTCAGGCAAAATTTTGCAAATCAAATTTTCTGTTTCAAGACAAACAGCAGGAACGTCTTTATACGTGCATTTAGTAATTTTCATTTTATATCTCCTTTTAGCTTATTCCACCTTTGTCAACGGTATAAAAAAGCTTTTTTATAAGATTTCTTATAGGTGCATTTTCCGGTAATTTAAGATTCGGATCGGAATTATATATATCTTTAGCCGCCAAAGACGCAATTTTTATTATTTCGGTATCATTGACCATATCGGCAATCTTAAGTTCCGGAAGGCCATGCTGACGTGAACCGAAAAAGTCGCCGGGACCACGAAGTTTCAAATCTTTGTCCGCAATCTTAAACCCGTCACATGTTTCGCACATAACCTTCATTCGTTGTTTTGCAATATCTCCCTTGGCATCAGAGATAAGTATACAGGTTGATTTGTGCTTGCCCCTACCCACTCGTCCGCGAAGCTGATGAAGTTGAGATAATCCGAAACGCTCGGCATTTTGAATCACCATGATAACAGCATTCGGAACATCCACCCCAACCTCAATAACCGTGGTGGAAACCAAAAGTTGAATTTCTCCCGATGAGAATTTTTGCATTACCTGTTCTTTTTCTTTTGATTTGAGTTTTCCGTGAACAAGACCGACAGTGTAATCCTTAAATTCATTTTGAGAAAGCTCTTTTGCATATTTTTCAGCAGACGCAAGCTGCTCATCATCATTTTCTTCAACCAGCGGACATACGAAATAGCCTTGTCTGCCTTCATCCAAATGGCGTTTGACATATGCACAAACCCGCTCGTAAAGCTGAGATGAAACGGCATAGGTTTCTATGGGAGTTCTTCCGGGCGGCATCTCATCAAGAATCGATAAATCAAGATCTCCGTATATTATAAGCGAAAGTGTTCGAGGGATAGGTGTTGCCGACATTACCAAAAGATGAGGATTTTTTCCTTTTTCAGAAAGCAAGGAACGCTGTTTTACTCCGAAACGGTGTTGTTCATCGGTAACTACAAGTCCAAGATTCTTAAATGATATTTTTTCCTGAATAAGTGCATGAGTGCCGATCATTAAATCTATTTCACCTTGTTCAAGGGCAGAATAAACCTCTTTTTTTGTTTTGGCGGTCATCGAACCCGTCAGCAGACCAACTGTTATTCCTGTATTTTTTAACATTTTGGTCAAGGTTTCATAATGCTGTGTTGCTAAAATTTCGGTGGGAGCCATTAATGCCGCCTGCCAACCGTTTTTTATCATCGTATAGCAAGCTGCCGCAGCTACTGCTGTTTTCCCGGACCCCACATCCCCTTGAATCATACGTCTCATCGGAATCTTTCGCTTCATGTCTGACACGATTTCTCTTACCGCTCTCTTTTGTGCTCCGGTGGGCTCAAACGGCAAAACAGAGAAAAATTCGTCGGAATAATCAGTATTTATGATTGTCTGAGTGAAATCCCGACTCCGGTCACGGAGATTCATCATACCAAGCGACAGAGTTAATAGCTCATCAAAAATAAGTCTTTTTCGTGCATGCCCGATATCATCATTGTTTTTCGGGAAATGTATTGCCTCAACAGCCTGCTGATATCCGTAAAGGTTATATTTTTTTATAATACCTCCCGCCAGCGGGTCATGCAAATCTTTTGACACTTCATCAAGTGCGATTTTTACACACTTTGATATGATCTTTGAAGTGAGTCCGGCTGTCTGGGGATATATGGCATAAATCCTATTCTCTCCGTCTTCAGCAATTTCAGGAGATATTATTTCACGGCAGGTAAAACCTCCGCCTATCTTTCCGTAAAGCAAAAACGGCTTTCCTCTTTTCAGCCTTTTTGCAGCATAAATATTATTAAAAATTGTTATTTTGAGAGGATCTTCTCCGTCGCTTGCCATACAGGTGAATATGCTTTTCCCTCCTGATGACCGTCGGGCTTCAATATCAGAGGTAATAAATACACGTACACAACATTTTTCTTCATACGAAGCATCCTTTATTTTTAAAGGATGGCTCCAGTCCTCGTAAAGTCGCGGATAAAGCATGATGAGATCCTCCACGGTATATACACCGAGGCGATAAAAAAGCATTGCACGTTTCTCACCAACGCCCTTTAAATATTTTATAGGGCTGTTGAGCTCTGCCACAAACATCCCCCCAACTTAGAACATGTGATTTTTAATTATTCTATCCTGAATAAACGTTTGGCATTTTGTTCGGTAACATCCAAAATATTTTCAATAGACATGCCTTTTATTTCAGCTATTTTCTCTGCTGTGAACCTTATCATAGAAGAATCACAACGCTCCCCCCTGTGCGGAACAGGACTCATATACGGTGCATCGGTTTCAAGCACCAATCTATCAATAGGAACAAATTTTGCCGCCTCAACAGGCACTCTTGCATTTTTAAAAGTTACCACGCCTCCAAGACCTATATACATTCCAAGCTTTAGTATTTCTTTCGCAAACTCAACGCTGCCTGAAAAACAATGTATAACTCCGTTTGGCCTGTGTTTTTTCAGCAGTTCGAGAGTGTCGGCATGAGCCTCCCTGTCATGTATAATAACCGGCATTGATAATTCATTAGCCAGAATAATATGTTTTTCAAGCTCTCTCTTCTGTATGTCATGAGGTACAGTATCATAATGGTATTCAAGCCCGACTTCCCCGATAGCCACAACCTTTTTGTGCTGTGCCATTCGGCGGAGTTCTTCATAATCTACACCCTTTTCAAGCTCCTCCGGATACACACCTACGGCTGCATAAACATAATCATATTTTTCAGCAAGTTCAATTGCGGTTTTACAATTTTTCATATTAGTTCCGCAGGTTACTATTCCGCTGACTCCATTCTCAGGAAGAACTTTACCGATAAGCTCATCCCTATCACAAGCAAACCGTTTATCATCATAATGTGCATGAGTGTCAAATATCATATATATAGCCTTCCTGAAAAATCAAAATTACATATTCATTTTATCACAAATTTTTCCTTGGTCAAGCATAAAAAGACGATTTGAAATATTTCTATTTCAAACCGCCTTTTTTGTTTTTTGATTAAAAAATTAAATGTTAAATTTATTCTAAACCTACCAGCCAGTTTATCGAGACACCGAGAATATCGGCAAATGCAACTAACTCATAATCGTTGACATGCCGAATCTGTCCCTCGACTTTTGAAAGACCCGAAGCATTCATCTCAATCCCTCTTATCTGGATCTGTGCCAAGAGATCTTTTTGTTTCATTCCGATGGACTTGCGTCTTTGCTCGATTCGCTTACCTACAATATTGCTTGCCCCTATTTCTTTTTTTCTTATTCTCATTTTAATGCCTCCGTTCTTCTCAATGCATATTTTCATTATAATAAAAAGATTTGATTTAAATTTCTTTTTTAGAAAAATGATTCAGTTTTACAATTCATTCACAAATATAATATTTACAGTTCACAATTAGGATAATTATCATCCGTTTGCAGAGCTTTTGCTCTTGTATTTTTTCTTTTCTGTGGTAAAATAATTATATAAGAATTGAATTGAAGGAAGTTTTTGCATGGGTATTTCTCCTGTTTTAAAAGAAAACCTCACGATGTTAACTGATTTTTGTCAGTTTCGCATGGCAAACGGTGCTGCAAGTCAAGACGTAATGAATCGCACTGCATATTTTGATTTGATTTACCGTGATGTTCCTGACCACGGAGGATTCATTGTGTCAGCCGGACTTTCACAGCTTATTGATTATCTTCGCAATCTTCATTTTACCGATGAAGATATTGAATATCTCCGTTCAACACAAAGTATGAGCGAAGAATTTTTAACATATCTTAAAAATTTTAAATTTACCTGTGATGTATGGGCTGTTCCAGAGGGTACTCCCGTTTTTCCTTTTGAGCCGGTCATTACCGTAAAGGGACCGCTTATCGAAGCACAATTCATCGAAACTGCTCTTTTAAATATCATAAATCATCAGTCACTTATTGCAACCAAAGCAAACCGTATCGTAAGGGCAGCCGAAGGACGAGAGG
>CABUCT010000093.1 GCA_902490145.1 uncultured Oscillospiraceae bacterium | reverse complement strand
TTGTATTTCGGTTGTTTTCATACTTCATTACCTCTTAATCTATAAATTCTCTGACACATCGTCTGTATGCCGCGACGGGATCGTCGGCTGCTGTGATGGGTCTTCCCACAACGATATAATCGGAACCGATTTCTTTTGCTTTTTTTGGAGTTGTGACTCTGACTTGATCACCGATATCACCGTCGGCAAAACGCACTCCGGGGGTTACGGTAAGGAAATCGCTGCCGCATACTTCGTGAACCTTTGATGCTTCAAGCGGAGAACAAACCACTCCGTCAAGACCTGCAAGTTTTGCATTGTTTGCATAATGCATGACTACTTTATCAATTGGCTCGTTTATAAGCAAGTCTTTTTCCATACGCTCCTGACTTGTGGATGTAAGCTGTGTAACTGCAATAAGAAGCGGTCTTGAACCGTCTTCGCGTGTAAGGCCCTCAATAGCCGCTTCCATCATGGAAACCGTCCCGCCCGCGTGGAGATTACACATATCCACATCGAGATTTGACAGCACACGCATAGCTTTTTTTACTGTATTCGGTATGTCATGGAGTTTCAGGTCAAGAAAGATCTTGTGTCCTCTTTGTTTTATTTCCTTAACGATTTGAGGACCCGCACCGTAGAACAGCTCCATACCGATTTTAACATAAGGCTTTTCATCTTTAAATTTATCAAGAAAAGCGAGCACTTCATCTTTGCTTGCAAAATCACAAGCAATAATTACGTCCTTACCCATTGTGGGCACCTCCGATAATCTCTTTAAGAGAGTTTATTTTATATTTTTCCATTTGGGCAGGAAGTTCTTCTATAATATCCCTGCACACATAAGGATTTACGAGATTTGCCGCTCCGATTTGAACTGCACTGGCACCCGCAAGCATCATTTCAATAACGTCTTTTGCAGACGACACGCCCCCCATGCCGATGATGGGGATGCTAACCGCTTCATATACCTGATATACCATTCGTATTGCCACAGGCAGAATCGCACTTCCCGAAAACCCTCCCATTTTGTTTGCGATGACCGGTTTTTTAGTCTTTAAATCTATCCTCATGCCGAGAAGGGTGTTTATCATGCTGATACCGTCAGCTCCCGCATCCTCGCAAGCTTTTGCGACCGACACGATATCGGTTACATTAGGGCTTAATTTGATATATACTGGCTTTGTTGTGACCTCTTTCACACGGCGTGTGACTGCCGCCGCCATTTTGGGATCTGTGCCGAAGCTCATACCTCCGTTGTGGACGTTTGGACAGCTGATGTTAACTTCCAAAATCCCAACCTGATCTTCTTTATCGAGTTTTTCACAGGTTTCGGCGTATTCATCAATTGAAAAACCGCCGACGTTGGCAATAACAGGTTTGTGAAAACAAGAGCGGAGTTTTGGAAGCTCCTCTGATATAACCTTTTCAACACCGGGATTTTGAAGCCCGACGCTGTTTATCATACCGGAGGTACATTCGGCAATTCTTGGGGTTTCATTTCCAAAACGAGGTTCAGCGGTTGTGCCTTTGAAGGAAAAGCTTCCGAGGCAATTTATATCATAAAGTTCAGCATATTCATATCCGTATCCGAAAGTTCCGCTTGCGGGAATTATGGGATTGTCAAGCGTTATGCCGCTTAAATCAACCTTGGTATCTACCATATGATCTCCTCCTTTTCAAGCACAGGACCGTCTTTACAGATCCGCTTGTTACCGTATTTAGTTTTGCAGGAGCATCCCATACAGGCACCGAATCCGCATCCCATTCGTTCTTCGAAGCTGAACTGTCCGCTTGTGCAGGATTTGTTATACACAGCTTTAAGCATAGGTTCAGGGCCGCAGGTGTAAAAATAGCTGTATTTAATGTTGTCCATGACGTCGGTCACAAATCCTTTTGTACCATAGCTTCCGTCGGCAGTGGTAACATAAACCGCCACACCGAGATCTGCAAACTCTTTTTCATAAAAAACATCGTCTTTGCAGTTAAATCCCAAAATAACAGAGGGATGCTTTCCCTCGTCGATAAGCTTCTTGCAAAGATTGTAAAGCGGGGGAACTCCGACACCGCCGCCGATGAGGAGCGGAAAATCTCCTGAAAGGGAAGTATTATATCCGTTTCCGAGTCCTGTGAGAATATCAAGTATTGTTCCGTTAGAATATTTACTCATTGCTTTGGTGCCGTCGCCAACAATTTTGTAAATAAGAGTCAGCGTTTCACTGTCGTAATCACAAACCGAAATCGGTCTTCGAAGATAAAATCCATTAAGCTTTATATTAACGAACTGTCCGGATGCACTGATTCCGTCCGTATTTCCCGCAAGCACCATTTTCACAACATTTTGTGCAATAGGCGTTTGGGATATAATTTTAAATGTTTCCTGATTCATAAAGTCTCCGTTCTGCTATTTATCTGAGGGTGAGAGTAAAAAGTTTCATTTAGCCACCCAACCGGTGATGAGAGTACAGAAAATCTTCATTTTGTCACCCGGCCCGCGGCAGGAATGCAGAAAGTTTTATTTAGCTGCCCGACCGGTGATAAAAATATAAGAATGTTTCGCTTCGTTGTTTGCCGTCCGACTAACGGCAAAATATAAACAAGATTTTATGCGTCAATGGTGGAGATGCACAGTGTGGTTTCCTCCAGAACATCAAGCAGTGTTTTAACGGTATCAAGAGAGGTGAAGATGTTTATATTGTTTTCGGTTGCAAGTCGTCTGATTTGGCGTCCGTCGTTTGCGGTGTGGGCTGAGCCGCCGACATCACTTGTGTTGATAATATAAGCGATGTGACCTTGGCGGATAGCCTGCGGAATTTCGTCGCTGCCTTCGCTTATTTTTCCGAGGATATGTGTGCGGATCCCGTTGTTTTTCAGGTATTCGCCGGTTCCTTTAGTCGCCTGAATATTGAATCCGAGGTTATAGAAACGTCGAATCATGGGCAGTGCTTCCTCCTTGTCCTTGTCGGTGATAGTGGCAAACACCGTTCCGTAATTCTGAAGCCTCATTCCCGATGCCTGAAGAGCTTTATACATAGCTCGGTTGAGCTTATTGTCATAGCCGATTGCTTCTCCGGTTGACTTCATTTCAGGTGAAAGATATGCATCAAGTCCACGGATTTTATTGAAAGAGAAAACCGGAACTTTTACATACCAGCGTTTTTTCTCGTCGGGATATATGTCAAACAGCCCAAGCTCTTTAAGACTCTTTCCGAGGATTACTTCAGTTGCGATGTCGGCGAGACTGTATCCGGTCGATTTTGAAAGGAAGGGAACGGTTCTTGATGAGCGGGGATTGACTTCGATTATATAAACGTTTTCCTGCTTGTCCACAATGAACTGGATGTTATAAAGTCCTACAATTCCAATGCCGAGTCCGAGTTTTTTAGCATATTGCAGAATAGTACCCTTGACTTTGTCCGATATGCTGAACGGAGGATATACGCTTATCGAATCGCCGCTGTGGATTCCTGTACGTTCAACAAGTTCCATAATACCGGGAACGAACACGTTGATTCCGTCGCAAATTGCATCGACCTCAACTTCCTTTCCGACAATATATTTATCAACAAGCACAGGCTTGTCCTCATCAATTTCAACGGCGGTTTTGAGATAATGGCGAAGCTGCTCCTCATTTCCGACTATCTGCATGGCACGGCCGCCGAGAACAAAGCTTGGTCTTACCAAAACGGGATATCCGATTTCAGCAGCAGCTTTTACGCCTTCTTCAATAGCAGTTACGGCCTTGCCCTTGGGCTGAGGAATGTTTAATTCTTTAAGGATTTTTTCAAATGCATCGCGGTTTTCGGCACGTTCGATTGCTTCACAATCAGTTCCGATGATTTTCACACCGCGTTTCATAAGCGGCTCTGCAAGATTGATTGCGGTCTGACCGCCGAGAGAGGCGATGACACCTTCAGGCTTTTCAAATTCAATAATGTTCATTACATCTTCGGTTGTCAAAGGTTCAAAATAGAGTTTATCGGCGGTGGTGTAGTCAGTAGATACGGTTTCGGGATTGTTATTGATGATAATGGCCTCATATCCCGATTTTTTAATTGTAGAAACGGCGTGAACAGTGGAGTAGTCAAACTCAACGCCCTGTCCGATACGAATTGGTCCCGCACCAAGCACGATTATTTTCTTTTTGTCTGAAAGTCTGCTGTCGTTGTTTCTTTTGTAAGTTGAATAAAAATACGGAATGTATGCTCCGGTGTGACAGGTATCGACCATTTTGTATACCGGGAAGAGTCCCATGTCCTTACGCTTGTTGAAAACATCGGTTTCGGGCATGTTCCAGAGTATTGAAATAAACTTATCCGAAAATCCCATTTCTTTTGCTTGCTTAAGTATTTCGGCATTGTTCGGATTGTTTTTTATAACAGTTTCAAAGTCAACAATGCGTTTGATAGCTTCGAGGAAATAAGAGGTTATTTCGGTAACTTCATGAAGCTTTTCGATTGATACGCCGTTGCGAAGAAGCTGTGCAACAGCATAAATGCTGTCATCACGAAAATCCTTGATATATTCAAGCATTTCATCGTTTGACATATTATCAAATTTGGGCATATGAATATGACAAACGCCTATTTCCAAAGAGCGAATGGACTTTAACATACATTCTTCAAGGGTTGAACCGATGCCCATAACTTCTCCGGTGGCCTTCATCTGCGTTCCAAGCTTGTTGGTAGCAGACGCAAATTTATCAAATGGAAAACGCGGGAATTTTGCCACAACATAGTCAAGGCTTGGCTCGAACGCAGCAGTTGTGTTTGCCACCTTAATATCCTCAAGTGCCATACCCACAGCAATTTTTGCAGTTACTCGTGCAATAGGATAACCGCTTGCCTTTGAAGCAAGGGCAGAAGAGCGGGAAACGCGGGGATTTACTTCGATAAGATAATATTCTGAAGATTCGGGGTTTAATGCAAACTGGACGTTGCATCCGCCTTCAATTTTGAGTTCACGGATAATTTTGATAGCACTGTCATTGAGCATTTTAAGATCATGATCGTTCAGAGTCATAATCGGAGCGACAACGATTGAGTCACCGGTGTGTACACCGACAGGATCAACGTTTTCCATGCCGCAGATAGTTATGGCATGGTCATTTGAGTCACGCATAACCTCAAATTCAATTTCTTTATAACCCTTTACACTCTTTTCAATCAACACCTGATGCACGGGAGAAAGCTTAAAAGCATTGGTGCCT
>CABUCT010000092.1 GCA_902490145.1 uncultured Oscillospiraceae bacterium | reverse complement strand
ATTCCTTTTTAGGAAATGGCCAAAGTGTAATCGGGCGGATCATTCCAGCTTTAATTCCCTGTTTTCTTGCTTCGTTAATTGCATTTTTAGAGACACGAGCTGCAATGCCGAAAGCCGCAATACAAATTTCGGCATCCTCCATCATATATTCCTCACAAAGTGTCTCATTTTCTTCAACAATCTTATATCTTTCATACCTTTCAAAATTGGTACGCTCAAGCTCTTCGGGTTTCAAGAAAAGCGAATTAATAATATTATGCTCTCTTTGCATTTGGGTTCCGGTAACTGCCCATGGTTTTTCAGGCTGTTCCTCAACTTTAAAATCAAGGGAAACAGGTTCCATCATCTGACCCATTGTACCGTCGGCAAGAATCATAGAAGTCATGCGATATTTATCAGCAAGCTCAAATCCTTTAACAGTAAGTTCCGCCATTTCCTGAACAGATGCAGGTGCCAAAACGATCATATGAAAATCTCCGTGTGCACCGCCTTTTGTAGCCTGAAAATAATCAGATTGTGACGGCTGAATTCCGCCAAGTCCGGGACCTCCACGCTGAACATTAACAACAAGAGCCGGCAAATCTGCACCTGCAAGGTATGAGATTCCCTCACCTTTCAGCGAAATTCCGGGGCTGGATGAAGAAGTCATAACTCTTTTTCCCGTTGATGCAACTCCGTATACCATATTGATTGCAGCAATTTCGCTTTCTGCCTGAAGAAATGTACCGCCTATTTTCGGCATTCTTTTTGACATATATGCAGCCACTTCTGTTTGAGGAGTAATGGGATATCCGAAATAATGACGGCAGCCAGCAATAATAGCGGCTTCGGCAATCGCTTCATTACCTTTCATTAAAACCTTATCTGCCATATTGTTCACTCACCTTTCTACTTTGATTATACAATCAGGACACATGGTTGCACAAAATGCACAGCCAATACAAGCATCCGGATTTATAGCCTCTACCGGATGGTGACCTTTTTTATTGATTTTGTCTGCAGCTATCATAAGCACACCTTTTGGACAGGCACTTACACAAAGCCCACAGCCTTTGCACTTATCGGTTTTAAATGTTAAAACAGCCATTTTTATTCCCCTTTACATTCTTTTTTGCATTAAAATAGGATATAGATTGTTTATTTGATTTTTTAACGGCTCAAACAAAGAGTTGTCAACCGTTGTAAGTAAAATTGGTATTTCGGTCTTATTTGATATTTCTTCAGCATAAGACACAGAATTCAGAACATCACTCGGAGTTGTTTCAACTCCTAAATTTGAATTATTAATTATAGATGTAAACTTGATTCCGCAAGCATTCTCAATCTCACGCATTACTTGAATAGCCGAATCACTATTCCGTGTGAGCGGGCGAAAACAATTTACAACGTATATCATTTCAAAATTTCCCTCAGCTTTAATTGCAGGAGAAATTCTCCCCAAAGCCAATGCCCCCCGCTCATCACCGCCGACATCCAATATGCTGAACAAAGATTTATCATCAGTAATGCTGTATATATCTTGAGGGAGTGCAGGTATATCAACATTTGAATTGGCGTATTCAGAACATATAAGACGTATTCCTGCATGTTTTAACAGTTCCTCACTGTCCTTGGTTCTGTAATAAGGATTTACAATATCAATATCTGCTATTGCTACATTATCCCGTTGCTTACGCAACTCAAGTGCCAAATTTACGGCTATGTTGGTTTTTCCGCTTCCATAATGCCCGGAGATAATAGTAATTCTTTTATATTCCACAGGTATCTTCCTCACAGTTTGTCTTCATATATTTTCCACTTGTTAAAGTACAAAAAAGCCCGTCCCAAAGATAAAATGCTTTGAGACGAGCTTCAGATACATAAAAACCCGCGGTACCACTCAAATTGCGATCAAAACCGCCACTTAGGATTTAGCAATCCGTATGCACTAACGCGGCAATCACGGAGAGGCTCTACTTGCGATATGCTTTCTTCCTCCCGGCTCAGAAGCTACAAACATCGGACAACTTTCAACGATTCACACCAAACATCGTCTCTCTGAAAGAAATTTATCCGAGCACTCTTCGTCAATGCTTTTGAATCTTAAAGTATAATATCATATCCTTGGTTTATTTGTCAACACTTTTAGAATTATTTTAAAGTTTGTTTCTTTGTATTTTCCCGCTTATAGTTTTCGGAAGTTCATCTTTAAATTCAACTATACGTGGGTATTTATATGGTGCGGTATGCGTTTTAACATATTCCTGCACTTCTTTCTTGAGTTCCTCTGACGGAACAGTTCCCTTTACAAGAACAATACTTGCCTTTACAACCTGGCCTCTTACTTCATCAGGTGCTGCAGAAACTCCGCATTCCAGCACATAAGGCAACTCCATGATAACACTTTCAATTTCAAAGGGGCCGATGCGGTATCCTGAAGATTTTATAACATCATCCACTCGGCTTACATACCAATAGAAACCGTCTTCATCACGCCATGCTACATCACCTGTATGATAGTATCCGTCATGCCAGACTTCCTTTGTTTTCTCCTCATCTCCATAGTATCCGAGGAAAAGACCACAAGGAATTTTTTCAGAAGTTTTTATTACAATTTCACCTGGTTTACCGACAACGGCCGGATTTCCGTCTGAATCAAGAATATCAACATCATAAAGCGGCACCGGTTTGCCCATAGAACCTGGTTTACATTCTGTACCTATTAAGTTAGCAATTGCAAGTGTAATCTCTGTCTGTCCAAAACCTTCCATGATCCTAAGACCCGTAGCTTCTTTAAACTGACGGTACACTTCGTAATTCAAAGCTTCTCCGGCTGTTGTCATATGCTTGATTGAAGAAAGGTCATAATGAGAAAGATCCTCTTTAACCATCATACGAAGCATTGTGGGTGGTGCACAAAATGTAGTAATATTATATTTTGCAAACATCGGGAGAATATCGGAAGCATTGAATCTGTCAAAATCATATGTAAATACAGCACCTTCACACAACCACTGACCATAAAGTTTTCCCCACAAAGCTTTTCCCCAGCCTGTATCAGAAATGGTAAAATGCAGTCCGTCTTTGTGAACTCCATGCCAGTATTTCGCAGTTATAAAATGTCCGAGCGGATATTTATAGCTGTGTGTTGCAATCTTAGGATAACCGGTTGTTCCGGAAGTGAAAAACATAAGCATCGGATCATTACCGCAGGGAGTATTTTCATCCCTGTAAAAATGGGCACTGAAAAGCTTATATTCTTCATCGAAGTTTCTCCAGCCTTCACGCTCTCCTCCGACCAAAATCTTATTTTTCAAGGTCGGACTTTTTTCCTGAGCAATATCCACCTGATGAGCGACATCACCATCCGCAGTACAAATTATGGTACTTACACCTGCTGCATTGAAGCGGTAGTCAAGATCATGTGCCTGAAGCAAATTGGTTGCCGGAATAGCAATTGCTCCGAGTTTATGAAGTCCTAGAATAGAAAACCAAAATTGATAGTGGCGTTTAAGAACCAACATAACACGATCGCCTTTTTTTATTCCAAGAGACTTGAAATAGTTTGCACACATGTTAGATGCACGCTTCATATCATTAAATGTAAATCGACGTTCATTCTTTTCTTTATCTATATGAAGCATAGCAAGTTTATTCGGATCTTTCTTTGCTATCTCATCCACAATATCAAACGCAAAATTAAACTTATCCTCATTATGAAAATCAATTTTTTTGAGTTCGCCGTTTTCATCTTCTACGGTTTCGATAAAATTGCTGAAAATATTTTTTTCTTCGTTATGAGACGGTGCAAGGCTTTCACGAACGACAGTTTCCGGTGTATCTTCACCGGGAAGAACAACTGCCACAAACAAACAATCTCTGCCATCCACAGCTATCATTCCGTGTGGAGTCGAGCTGTTATAATAAATACTGTCGCCCTCACTTAAATACTCAACATGCTCACCGATCTGGACCTTAAGCCTTCCGCTCATAATGAGGTCAAATTCCTGGCCCGAGTGTGTTGTAAGGTTAATAGGCTGATCCTGCAATTTCTCATCAAAGTCATATTTTACCCAATAAGGTTCTGCAATTTTCTTGCGAAAAAGGGGTGCAAGACTTTTAATTTCTATTCCGTTTTCCTTAGCAGTTTTCTGTCCTTGTCCCTTCCGGGTGACAGTATAAGAAGATAAATGTGCACTTTGACCTTCAAGCAAATCAGTAATTCCTATACCAAATACAAGGGAACATTTATGAATAAAAGTGAAAGGAAAATCTTTATTTCCGGATTCATAATCCAAGTAATCTTCAAGAGAAACTTCAGTTTTAGCAGCCATTTCCTCGGTTGAAATACCGTCAATTTCACGCATTTCACGAATTCGTCTTGCCACCTCTAATAACTCATTTGCCGATACAGTAGACATATTCACAGCCTCCCATTAAAAATTAATATAAAAATAAAACCCGTCTCAAAGTAAAGCTTTGAGACGGGTGAATTAACTCACTCGCGGTACCACTCAAATTGCGATAAAAATCGCCACTCAGGGTCTAACAACCCGTATGCACTAACGCGGCAATCACGGAAGGGCCTATTAACATATGCGTTCAGTCCTCCAGCTCAGAAGTGATAGGTAATAATGAAATTCTACTATCGGTTCACAGCAACCACCGACTCTCTGAAAGCTTAATTTCATAACCGTCTTCGTCATAGCTATTATTTTTAGTAAGTATATCATATAGATTTTTAAATGTCAACACTTTTCTTAGTATTGAGATAAAAAATTGTATACCTACACAGATTCAATAACATTCTGCGTTTCTCAGGTCATTTTTTCCTGCTTTACCTTGTGATCAATAACATGACGCGAAGCAAGCTCACGATGTATGTCATCAAGAGATATTCCTGCCTCGATCATAAGTACCATTACATGATATGCAAGATCTGCAATTTCATAAACCGTTTCTTTCTTATCCTCTTCCTTTGCGGCAATAATTACTTCGGTGGATTCCTCCCCGATCTTTTTCAATATCTTATCGAGACCCTTTTCAAAAAGATAAGTTGTATAAGAGCCTTCCTTTTTATTATTTTTTCTTCCTGCTATTAAGTCCATTAATTTTTCATAAGAAAATTCCTGAAGTTCATCACTCTGCCAAACAGAATTTGTAAAACAGGAATCAGTTCCGGTGTGACAAGCAGGACCGTCCTTTTCCACCATAACAACC
>CABUCT010000091.1 GCA_902490145.1 uncultured Oscillospiraceae bacterium | reverse complement strand
AGGGAGCAATTAACTCAGTTTTATCTGCACTCAGGCGATTTTATTACCGTTCGGGATATGCATATATAATTTTGCTTGTGTTGCTCACCATTGTATATCCTATGTTTGTTAAAGGTCAGGTGGGCGGAACATCCACAAGAATCCTTATTGTTGTGTTGGCAGCAAGCAATTTAGTGGATTATTTCTTTATAGGAAAATATCGCGTGCTTCTTACTGCTGATCAGAGAGGATATGTAATATCCTTGGTTCAAGCTGCTGCAACAGTAATAAATATGGGTGTTTCGATTGTCATGATCAAGCTCGGGTTTGATTTCCTGAGCGTGAAAATCGTGGCAACTGCGTTATACATACTGAGATTTATTTTCGTTTATATTTATGCTAAAAAAAGATATAAGTATCTTAATTTTAAGGCACCATTCTCAGGAGGACTTTTAAAACAACGTTGGGCAGCACTGCTTCATCAAATTGTCGGAGTCATAGTAAATAATACCGACATTGTAATATTAACAATATTTATGGGTGCCGCATCGTTAGCAGAAGTCAGCGTCTATACTTCATACAATATGGTGGCGGTTACGATCACTTCATTGCTGGGTATTTTTTCAAGTGGTGTAACATCAAGCTTCGGTTCGCTTATATTCAGTGACGAAAAGGAAAAACTGCGTAATTCATACTCTAATTATGAATTTATGTATATGATAGTCCTTTTCTTCGTGTATTCCTGCTGTGCGTTGCTGCTTTTACCGTTTGTTAAGATATATACCGCCGATGTAGGTGACGGTGTAATATATGTAAGAAATACGGTAGCAATTTTATTTGTTATACTTGGATTTATGCAAAACGTTCGCATTCCGTCGCTTACAATGATATGTGCCGCCGGACATTATAAACAGACTAAATACCGAGCAATTATTGAGGCGGTAATAAATATAGTTATTTCGATGCTGTTTATAAAACGATTTGGTATGGAAGGTGTACTTTTCGGAACAATCGCCTCTTATTCTTATCGTTCGATCGACTGCATGATATATAATTCAAAACATATAGTTCACGGAACAATAGCAATGTCAGTGCGTCGGATTTTTCGAAATCTTATTGTTTCGCTTATCTTTATTTTTTTGTTCAGCCGATTTGTTAATATTAATCCATCAGGGTTCGCCGGATGGTTTGGCTGGGCAGTGATCATAGCGGTTTCTGTCGGAATATTACTATTTGTCGTAAATGCCGTTATTGAACCCGGACAGGTAAAACAACTTGTTGAGCGGGGCAAGGAAGTTTTGAAAAGAGAATAGTCAGAGAGATTTTTGTCTCCGCAGATTGATTTCGGCGGAGACTTTGCTATAATTTGTTTTCTATAAATTCAAACAATCCGTATGCTAAGCGTAAAGCAGGTGAAACAAGACAGCTTATGGCTTCTGAGGCGTATTCTTTAAAGTCATCTGAAAGCTTTGGAATTGGAATATAAAGTTTGTTTCCGAATGCCGATATATCAAACTTTTTCTCAGAAACTGAAATCGAAAATAAAGGATCTGGATCGCCGAATCCTATCCTGCGGGTGTTGCTGTCTACTGTTAAAAATAAATAACCTGCTGTAATTATACAAATAATAAGTATTAACGATACAATTCTTTTTTCACTTTTAATCACAAAAAATCACCAAATATATTTTTGAGTAAATATTAGTTTTTATACAGTCGATTATAGTTTTAGGTTGTTTTATATTGATTTAGTTTTAGCAGAGATGGCAATATATTTATATATGGGGAGGGATAATAGTGCCAAATGAAAATTTAAGAAAATTGAGTGAAAAGGCATTGTCTTTGCCTCTTAAACCCGGCGTGTATATTATGCATGATAATAGCGGCAAAATTATTTATATAGGAAAAGCGAAGGCTCTTAAAAATCGTGTCAGCCAGTATTTTCGGGCTGGAGCGGTTCACCTTCCAAAAGTACAGAAGATGGTTGACAATGTGGCCGAATTTGAATACATTGTTTGTTCTAGCGAATTCGAGGCATTGATTCTTGAGGCATCGCTTATAAAACAAAACACTCCCAAATATAACATTCTTTTAAAGGATGATAAAGGGTATCATTATATTAAGATTTCAAAAGGTCCTTTCAGAAAAATCACATCGGATGTTAATAATACAGATGACGGTTCAAGGTATTTAGGACCGTATAATTCGGCCTTTATAACAAAGCAAACGGTGGATGAGGTGTGCAAAACTTTTTCTTTGCCTCAATGTTCAAAAAAATTTCCCGCCGATTATAAAAAATCTCGTCCATGCCTTAATTATTCAATCGGTATTTGTTCGGCCCCTTGTGCGGGGAAAATTTCTTTGAATGATTACGAAGAGTCGGTTGATCGTGCTATCGAGTTTTTGGAGGGCGGATCCGGATCTGTAATAAAAACTTTAACAAAGAAGATGGAAGAAGCAGCCGAAAATCTGGAATTTGAGAGGGCGGCAAAGATTCGGGATCGAATAAACGCGATAGAAAGAATTGGTCAGAAACAGCATATAGTCGCTTCTAAAATCAAGAATCAAGATGTATTTGCTTTATCGGTTAATACAGAGAATACCTGTTTTGAGGTTTTCAGATTTAAGGATGGAAAACTCTTTGACCGTGAGCAATTTTTGTTTGACGTGCTTCCTGATGACGGACAGACACGTCATGAGTTTCTTATACAGTATTACTCAATGCAAAGAGAAATACCAAAGCAGATAACTATAGATTCAGAGCCTGAAGATGTTGACCTTTTACAAAGATGGCTTTCTGAAAAATCGGGATATAGTGTGTCTATTCACGTCCCAAAGAGGGGCGAACAGCTTGAGCTGGTCAAAATGTGTAAAGCAAATGCCGCCGAACGTCTTATTATTCTTGGCGGGAAAAAAGGAAGACAGCTTGCAGTTCTTGAGGAACTTGCAAAGCTTACGGGTATGAAAAACATTCCAAAATATATAGAAGCTTATGACATATCAAATACCGCGGGGGATGAAAATGTTGCCGGTATGATAGTATTTAAGGATGCAAAGCCTTATAAAAGTGCATATCGACGTTTCAAAATCAAGAGTTTTATCGGTCAGGATGATTTTGCTTCAATGGCAGAGGTGCTCTCCAGAAGATTTGATGAATATCTATTGCACAAAGATTCAAACGAGGGATTCGGAAGATTACCGGATCTTATTTTGCTAGACGGAGGGCAGGGGCAGCTTTCGTCAGTACTTCGTGTTTTGAAGGATAAAAATATAAATGTTCCGATATTCGGCATGGTAAAGGACGGTCATCACCGGACCAGAGCTTTGGTCTCGGAGGACGGCGAAATTGAGATAAAGGCTGTAAGGCAAGTGTTTACGCTGATTTCTTCTATTCAGGATGAGGTTCACCGATTCTCGGTGGAATATCATCGTCAAAGACGGTCAAAATCGTCAATTAAAACTCAACTCACAGATATAGACGGAATAGGGGAAATGAGAGCAAAGCATTTGCTTAAGTCATTCGGAAGCATATCAAAAATTAAAAATGCTACTGTGGAGGAACTGGAATCGGTAAATGGAATGAACAATTCTGCGGCGAAAAATATTTTTGATTATTTTCATAAAAAAAGCTGAAAAATTAAAATTTTTGTTGACATAGAGCTTAAATAATGTGATAATATTATAGTGCCGAAAGGAATGTTTATATGAGAGTTATTACCGGAACGGCAAAGGGAAGGCTGATTAAAACTCTTGATGGATTGGAAACGCGACCGACAACGCAGAAGGTTAAGGAAGCAATTTTCAGTGTTTTGCAGTTTGATATAGAAGGAAGACGAATTCTCGATTTGTTTGCGGGAAGCGGACAAATGGGTATTGAGGCTCTCAGCAGAGGAGCCTCCACAGCAGTGTTTGTTGACAATTCTCAAAAGGCAACTTCTGTTATAAAGGATAATATTATCAGAGCAGGATTTCAAGACCGCTCAGAGATATATTGTCGAGACAGTTCACTGTTTCTTTCATCCGATAAGGGTAAATACGATATAGTATTTGTGGATCCGCCTTATTCAAAAAACATGGCTTCAAAATCCCTTGAAGCTTTGGGAAAAATTTTATCCGACCACGGAATTGTGGTATGTGAGCATGATTCCCATGATGTATTGCCTGATAAGACCGAAAGTCTTGAAAAAATTCAGACCAAATCATATGGACGCATTTGCGTCAGTTATTATAGATTTGCTTTATAAATAATAGAGAAGGAGCAACATCTTGAACAGAATTACTGCCGTTTGTCCGGGAAGCTTTGATCCAATGACTCTTGGGCATTTGGATATTATAAAGCGTGCATCCAAAATGTTTAGCAAGGTTATAGTACTTGTAATGAACAATATGTCAAAAACATCCACATTCTCTGCTGAAGAAAGAGTGGATATGATAAAACGTTCGGTTAAAGATCTTGCAAATGTTGAAGTGGATTGTGATGACGGACTTCTTGCCGATTATATCAAAAAAGCAGGTGCGAGAGCCATTGTAAAAGGTCTTCGTGCGGTTTCTGATTTTGAATATGAATTTCAGATGGCACTTACTAATAAAAAGCTTTGTCCAGAAGCTGAGACTGTGTTTTTAACCGCCGATGCTGAGAATATGTATTTAAGCTCCAGCGTTGTTAAACAAGTTGGAAGTGTTGGCGGAGATATCAGGGATTTTGTCCCTGCTGAAATATACGAAGATATCAGATTAAGATTAAGCATAAGGAAAGGACAATAAAAATGAACGTTGAAGAATTACTCGATCAGTTGGATGATATGATGGAAAAAGGATGGAGCTTTCCGGGTGGACGCCGTGTTATTGATGTTGAAAAGCTCAGAGGCGTAGTAGACGATATTCGCCTCAATATGCCTACAGAAATCAAGCAGGCCAAAAACATCGTTTCCGACCGTGCTGATATCATTACCACAGCAAAGAAAGAAGCTGAGGGTATTGTCCGTAGTGCTGAAGAGCGTGCAAGAGCAATTGTTGCTCAGGAAGAAATCACCAAGATGGCACAGGCAAAGGCTCACGAAATTATCTCACAGGCACAGCAAAAGAGCCGTGAAATGCGTAAAGCAGCTCAGGATTTTGTTGATGATCTTATGCGTCGTTCAGATGAAGAACTCACACAGAATCTTTCTGATTTGCGTAAAACCCGTGCTTCTTTAAAGCAAAGTGTTCCGGCTGCAAATCCACAGAAATAAACGGATAAGACATCTTATTAATTGCAGAAAAAATTCCAAAGAGTTATTTTACTCTTTGGAATTTTTTATAGCAAATTTTTTTATACTATTTGTATTAATTTTTTTACATTTTTTTCATATTATCACCATT
>CABUCT010000090.1 GCA_902490145.1 uncultured Oscillospiraceae bacterium | reverse complement strand
TGCCTCTTTAACTGCAAACTGTGACTTTTCACTCAAAAGATATTCTCTGTCTTTTACAATTAACTCAAGGTAATTAGAATTTTTATCGCTCATATTTATATCCTTCCTCGTTTTTCTGATGTTGTTATTTTCGGAACCGACCCAATCACAGGTATATTGAAGTTATTTGTTAAATCCAATTCGGAGTGAACGGTTGTGTCAGAGGAGTCACGAATCAGTACAATGCAGGCAGAAGCCACTGCAAAAATAGCAGCCAATAAAACTGAATTTTTAACAATTGGCCATGAAGGCACTGTAGGCAGCTTTGCCGAATCAATAATTTCAACACCGCCAACCTTTGCTACTCTCTTTATTTCATTGGGGAAAAGCTCGGTAATTTTGTTTGTGACAGCCTGTGCCGTGGCTGGATCTGTGCTTGATGTGGTTATCTTAAGCACTTCCGTATTGTTTATCGATTGTGCATTTATCGAATTTTTAAGACTTTCAACACTGATTTTATAATCAGGAAGTTCCGCTACTACGGATTCCAAAAATAAATCGCTTTTTAACATAACAATATATGTTGAAACAAGCTGTTTAGAGGCAGAAAGATCCGCAGCTGTTACAGCTTTTTCAGTTAAACTTGCTTCATTATGTACATAAAGCGATGCCGAAGAAGTATACTTCTTCGGGACAAAGAAATATGTATATGAAAAAGCAATCCCTGCTCCTAATAAAGAACACAGTAGAATAATCCAAAATCGTTTTATAAGTATTTTGATTATATCCGTTATTCTGACAAACATGTTTTTTCCTCTCTCTATCTGTTCTGCGTTACTACTGAATAATAGCATAAACCATTCTTTTTGTCAAATGCAATAAATTGTAAAAAATGCAATATTATAATGGTAATTAAGAAAAATATTTAAATGCAGGCATCAGCTCAATTTTAAACATATTTGCCTTGTGCATCTGATCAATTTTTTCCTTAATTTCTGCATCGGGTTCTATTCCTTCACGGATGTATTTATCAAGTGTTTCATAAGTAAAACCCAATTTATCTTCGTCTGTTTTTCCGCAAAGTCCGTCAATAGGCGGTTTTTCTACAAATTTTTCGGGAAGTCCCAAGTATCGTCCTATTGCTTTTACCTCTGCAACAGTAAAGCATGATATCGGACTGAAATCTCCGGCGGAATCGCCATATCTTGTGGAATATCCCACATAATCTTCCGAATAATTACATGTATTTGCTACACGACCATTATTTGATTGTGATACAGCATAAACCGTTGCCATTCTTATTCTTGCGGGAAGATTAAAGCGAGTTTGGCTTGTAACTTCAAAAGAATTTCCTATTGCACTGTAAACCCCGTCAACGGCATCCTTTATGTTTATCGTGTAATTTTTTATTTTCAAAAAATCACAAATATCCTGAGAATAGTTTATATCAAACTGTTCTCCCTGTGGCATCATAACACCGATAACACGATCGTTACCCAAAGCCTTTACGCAAAGAGCCGCAACAACAGAGCTGTCTTTTCCTCCTGAAATTCCCAAAACAGCATTGCACCCGTTCCCGTTTTTCTCAAACCAGTCTTGAATCCATTTGACACATTTTTCACAGGCATCTTTTACATCAAAATTGTACATAATCCTCAATCCTTTATATAAATATTTTTAACGCAATGTTGCAACAGTCACCCCGTCTTCTCCCTCACCGTACATTCCTCTGCGATACTCTTTTATACTTCTGTGAGTTTTAAGATGCTGCCTTACAGCATTTTTTAAAACCCCGGTGCCTTTACCATGAATAATGGTAACTGTCTCTATTCCGGTCATTATGGCACCGTCTATAAAATTATCAAGCTCAATCAATGCTTCATCCGAAGCCATTCCTCGAATATCCAATTCCGTGGATACCTTTCTCAAGGCTCGTGATTCAATCCCTTTTACGGTCTTTTCTTTGAATCTTTCTGGTATTTTATTTTTTTCCCCTTCAAGCAATCGAAGATTTGATACATTTACTTTAGTTTTAATAATTCCGGCCTGTATAAAGCAATTTCCGCTCTTATCAGGAATGGACAACACAATTCCTTTTTTATCAATATCTGATATTAAAACCTCATCTCCGACTTTTAAGGGCCTTGGCAATTCATATTTTGATATATTTTTATCAATGGGGTCAGAAACCCTTTCGATCTTGTCCATTCCGCTTTTTGCAGCTAACTTTGCACGTCTTATCATTTCTCCCGAATTATCGGATTTCAGTTGCTTCTTGAGTTCTTCCATTTCATTAAGCAATCTAGAAGATTCGGCCCTGGCACTTTCGGTAATATGACGTGCTTCATTTTTAGCATCTTCTAAAATCTTTTCCCGCTCTTTTCTGAGCTTTTCGCTCTCCAACCGTGACTTTTCAGCCAATCTTTCGGCCTCTTCCCGCAGAGTCTTTGCCTCTTCTCTTTCGACTCCAAGTCCTGCATGGGATTTTTGAAGTGTTTCTACGACCTTTTCAAAATTTACTGTATCACCGGAAACCAGCTTTTTTGCACTCTCAATGACATCCTGTTTCATTCCGAGATGTGCAAGAATAGCAAAAGCATTTGAACGACCGGGAAGACCGATCAAAAGTCTGTATGTCGGACTCAGAGTTGAAACATCAAACTCACAGCTGGCATTCTCCACTCCTTCGGTTTCGAGTGCATAAGCCTTTAACTCAGAATAATGCGTGGTGGCCGCGATCTTTGCACCTCTGCTTCGAAGTTCCTCAATAATGGCGACTGCCAGAGCAGCTCCTTCAGCAGGGTCTGTTCCCGCTCCAAGCTCGTCCATAAGCACTAAACTATGCTGTCCGCAAACTTTAAAAATCTCTATTATATTTGTCATATGTGCTGAAAATGTAGAAAGAGACTGCTCAATACTTTGTTCATCCCCTATATCCGCAAAAACATTATCAAATACAGATACGCGACTTCCATCGCTTACCGGTATCATAAGGCCGCACATCGTCATCAAAGTCAGAAGTCCAATTGTTTTAATTGAAACAGTCTTTCCTCCGGTGTTAGGTCCTGTAATCACTAAAGTATCAAAATCGTCTCCCAATCTGATATCGGTTGCAACAACTTTTTTCGGATCAATAAGAGGATGCCTTGCTTTATGAAAATCTATTATTCCAATATCATTTATTTCTGGCTCGCTGGCTTTAATATTAAATGCAAATTTAGCCTTTGCAAATATCAAATCAAGATCCACCAGTGCTTTATATCCTATCGAAATACTGTCGGCAAAGTTTCCGACTTCGGCAGAAAGTTCAGCCAAAATCCGATCTATTTCATCCTTTTCTTTAACTTTAAACACCTTTATCTCATTGTTTGCTTCAACAACTGACATAGGTTCCACAAACAAGGTTGATCCGGAAGAAGAAGTATCGTGAACAAGACCCGGCACTTCTGAACCATACTCTGATTTTACCGGAATTACAAAACGTCCGTCTCTTATAGTAACAATAGACTCCTGCAAATATTTTTGTATTGCCTTCGAACGAATCATTTTATCTAATTGATCGCGTATTTTTCCCGAAGTATTTCGGATTTTTCTTCTTATATCATAAAGTTCGGGAGATGCACGGTCACTTATTTCTTCCTCACTGATTATTGCATTGTCTATTTTTTCTTCGAGATATTTATTGGGGCATAAAACTGAGAAATATGAATCAAGTCTTTTTTCATCTTCACAGTGATTTTCTTTCCACTGAAAAAGTGAACGGATCGTTCTGAGTACAGAGCAAACATTAATAAGTTCACCGGTTGAAAGTACGCCCCCCGACACTGCACGAGTAAGCGAAGAATCAATATTTATAATCCCCCCGAATGAAGGAGCGGTAAACTTTGCTATAAGCTGATAAGCCGCAACAGTTTCATTCATAAGTTCTTTTACCGAGCGGATATCATATACAGGTTCTATTTCCTGTGATTTCTGTGACGCATCTGCACATGAACAGTACTTTGACAACATTTCAAGCACTTTAGGCAGTTCAAGATTTTTACAGTGCTGCTTTTTAAGATTATCCACGATGCTCACATCCTTTAATTTAAATTAGCTTAACCGAATTATAAAAATCCAATGTCTTAAATGTTCGTTCAAGCCTTATTTTTAAGTAGTTTTCACAAACATTTTCAAGGTCATTTAAAGCTTCGTCAGGCAAGGAAAAGAAAAATATCTTTGAAAATTCAGACATAGTAATAAATCTCATTGCCGAAAGCACACTGTCACTCAACTGAATAGCACCGACAGACGCGTGTTCCTGACAAAAAACTTGGCCCTCGGACATATCAAAACATAAATTTTTTTCTTTTCCACATTCGGGACATTCGGAAAGGTCGGGCATATATCCGGACAAAGATAGAATATACAGTTCAAAAACAGCTTTTATCTGAGCTGGAGGCAATCGATTGTCCGCTAAAAACTTCAAAGAATTTAAAATCAGACGCAAATATTCTTCTGCCGGTTCCTCAACAGGAGCGAGTGCTCCCGCCAGTTCACAAAAATATTGTGCTAACGAAAGCTTTTCTATATCATTTCTTAAATCAAAAAAGACCTCAACCGCCTCGGCCTCGGTCACTCTGTATGTATCTTTTTTGCGAGTAAAAACAAAATCAGAAAAACACAGGAGCTGAGTTGCAGACATCGATTTGCCTGTAATTTTTCTAGCTCCTGTTGCAAAAGAGTGCACTACACCCTCATTTCTGGTCAGTACCGTTATTAGGCGATCGCTCTCACCTATATGATTTTCTTTTATCACCAGTCCGTCGGTGTGTATTTTTTCCTTCACTTAAATTCTCCGATGCTTTTATATCACTATTTAAAGATATTCCACGACAAGCAAGATAGTCTTCTACTCTGCCTGTCTGATAAAAATTTTTCCATGCATTCTGATCGTTTTTATCTTTCACAAAAATCACCCCATCGGTATATTTTTGTGCAAAAACCAATCAAATATTATGTAAAACCACAGGCAAATTAGTCCAATCCGAAATTGTGAATTGCAGCCTGTCTGTTCCTCCATCCTTCACGAACTTTTACCCAACATTTAAGATTAATTTTGCAATCAAAAAAGTTTTCCATGTCAGTTCGTGCAAGACTTCCAATACGCTTTAATGTTTGTCCGCCTTTGCCTATTATTATGCCCTTGTGACTTTCTTTTTCGCAGTAAATGGTAGCGTCAATATCCAAAATACTTCCATCAGGGCGATCTGAAAATCGATCTATAACCACTGCAACACCGTGAGGTATTTCCTTGTCAAGCAAACGAAGCAGCTTTTCGCGAATAAACTCAGCCGCCAATACTCTCTCAGGTTGATCAGTGAGGGTATCCTCATCAAACATATG
>CABUCT010000089.1 GCA_902490145.1 uncultured Oscillospiraceae bacterium | reverse complement strand
TTATTATACTATATATTAATAGTTTTCGTTAATAGGAATGATATCCCGGAAAACAGAAGTGTGAACCTTAGTTATAATCTTATCCTCATGCATACTTCCAAAATACCAATGTTTAAATTTACATTCACGGTTAAGCTGCTCAAAATATCCATTAAGCTTGTTAACTCTGTCTGCATCTCCTGTACGGAGAAGCATTGTACTTTTTACTATTGAAGGCGGCTCATGAGTTAATATGTAATCAACCTGACATCCGGCTTCATCAATAGCTTCCGCACCTTCCTGAAGTTCCGCGGGGGTGGGCAGTTCCTCTCTCCACCACGTTTCATGTTCAACACGCATTTCGCGGTCAAGACTTTCTCCTCCTCCGAAGGTGAAAATTTTACAGCCCTCTATATTAAAGATCTGTCCGCGCATCATATGAAACAGATTTCCCGATACGCGGTGAACCCTTCCGCCGTTCCAAACTGTCATCCGGCATTTTGAAAGCAGCTCAAAATTTTCGTGAGTGCCGTCAATAAAAGCAATATTATATTTTCTGCTGCCGAGGTCTTCAAGAATTTTCTTTTCTTTTGAACTTCCGTCCCAAACAAATCCAAAATCGCCGCAAACAATAAGAGTATCTCCTTCTTTAAGTTTTTTTAGACTTTTCGGATGAATTCTCTCCTCTTCACCATGCATGTCACCTGTTACATATATCATAAAAAAATCACCTTCAAATCAAAAACAGACTTTCTTTTATTAAACTTATCTGTTATAATTATGTTAACGACCATAATCCTATCGGATTATAAAAGTCAGATTATATATATAGTAACATATATTTGAGGAATTTGCTATGAAAAAATCTATAATTTCTTTTATTTTAATGCTGGTACTTATTGTCATTCCAACCTTCACTATGCCTGCCTCTGCTTACACTCTGACAGCAGGTATTGAGATTACTGCAAAATCCGCAGCTTTGATGAATGTGGAAACCGGCTCTGTTGTATATTCAAAAAATGCCGATGAAAGGGTTTTCCCTGCTTCGACCACTAAGCTTATGACTGCACTCGTGGTTTCTGAGCATGTTTCGGATTATAATGAAATCGTCTCAGCATATGATTCAGTAGTCACCGACTTTCTCGGTACTGACGCTTCTTCAATTGATCTGCTGCCCGGCGAACAAATGTCAATAAAAGATTTGCTTCATGCATTGCTTATTCCTTCTGCCTGTGATGCCGCAAATGCTCTTGCCTATCATATCTGCGGTAATATTGAAGATTTTGTGGCACTCATGAATCAAAAAGCCGCTGAATTAGGTATGACAGGAACTAATTATGTAAACGCCCACGGACTTCATGAAGATATGCAATACACCACAGCCTCAGATTTATTGAAACTGGCGAATGCTGTCATACAAGTTCCTTTACTGAAAGAGATATGCGGAATTAATTATTATGTTATTCCGGCCACAAACCTTAAAGATAAAAGACCGATTTTCACCACCAACTTTATGATGAATGCAAACTCCCGTTGGTACTATCGCCGAATCAAAGGATTAAAAACAGGATTCACTGAATATGCCGGAAGATGTCTCGTTTCTCTTGCCGAGAAAGACGGACAGGAATATATTTGCGTGGTTATGGGATGTCCAAACAAAAATGAGGCGGGACAAGATTGGCATTACGAATGTGAAGATACTGATGCACTTGTACGTTGGGCATATAATAATCTTGTTTATACATGCACAGTTAACAAAGACACTCCGGTAGGAGAAATTAAAGTGAATCTTTGCAAAGAGACAGATCATATGCTTGTAATACCAAAAGAAGATTTCTATGCTATGATTCCAAGCAACTCCAAAGAATCAATAATTGTGGAGCAGCATCTTAAGACCAGCGAAGTTAATGCACCGATACAGCAAGGACAGGTTTTAGGATACGCCACAGTATTTTGTGCCGGAGAGGAAATTGGTACTGTGGATTTAATTGCTTCCGACAACTGCAAAAAAAGTGGATGGCTAACATTCATTTCAATAATAAAAATTATTATTTCTTCGGTTATTTTCAGGGTGATTATTGCATTAATTATTATCTTAATCACAGGATTCATAATATTAAACATACGTTACAATCAAAAACGCAGAAGAATGTTCAAATCGAAAATGAGAAACAGATAAAAACAGAAACTCCGGATAAGACCGGGAATAATAAAATGGCAGAGTGTAAAATCACTCTGCCATTTTTGTTTAGTTTATTTACTGGGAATTACATCGCTGAATATATAATAAAACTCACCGTTCGTTACAAATTCCACATCATCAAGTTTACTCATGTAACTGCAAAGCTCCTCGAATTCATCCCACATGTCATATTGATCAAACTCGTATCCGTGCCCCCAAACATAAAAAAGCTTATCTCCATCTTGGGTGTCCAATGCTTCAAACTCTTTTGCACATTCAAGCAGATCTTCCTGACAACTCCAAAATCCCGGATTCCATACCATAAACTTCTCGGGAAGATCGTAACTTGAAGTGCAGACAGCAGTGCGGGCATATTTTATTTCAGTATTAGCGGTTATAAGGTCAATCACACGGTCATTATAACTGTCAGTTCCTCCTCCGGTATAGGCCATACCCGTTGGGATAGTTCCGGTCCACTCGGAAATTTTACGACAATCCTCTTTCACCTGCGAGATAACCTCTGAATTTCTGAGCGATGTGAGAAGCGGATGCATAGATGTATGACTTGCAATCTCAAAGCCGTCATAATAACCGTTTCTGAAATCCTGCTCAGTAATTCTTGTGTGATCAGCAGTGATTCCAACACTGCTTAAGTCCCAGTGAAATCCCGTTAGACCCGTATTTACATTGAATGTTCCTTTAATTCCGTATTTGCTCATAATCTGCATTATACGTGCATCTTGGGTGATACCATCATCAAAACTTATTGTGAAATATTTTTTATTCGGACCAAAATCAAGATGATCAATAAGATTCACGGAATATTGAAGTATAAGAAGTGCGTCACCTGCAGTGATATTGCCATCGGCATTTACGTCAGCCGCCTTAATTTGTTTTGATCTGGGCATAATTTTTTCGATCGAAAACATCAAAGCTTTAAGAGCGTCTGCCGTGGTAACTTTGTTGTCAAAATCTAAATCTCCTGCAATTTGTTGAGGATTTTCTTCTTGTACACATGAAGCAATCGGAAATATTGAAATAATCATCGCAACACTTAAAACAACAGCCAATACTTTTTTCATACTTTCCCCTCCTTTTAAACGTATCTTAAAATATTATTACAATTTTTTAGCATCCGAATTTTAGATATATTTCGCCGTTTGTATTATAAAGAATATCTTCTCTTTCGCTTATGTAACGGCAAAACTCTTCAAATCTATCCCATGCATCAAACTGGTCAAATTCATAAGAATGTCCCCAAACATAAAAAAGCAGATTTTGCTCTTTGGGCTTTATATTTATAAACTCCTCGGAAAGTTTTAAAAGATCATCGTCCATGACATGACAAGTAGCGTCCCATTTCATAAAACAGTCAGGCAGTTTAAAACTTTTTGTTGTCAAAGAAGTTCTCGCATATCTTATTTCCGTATTTTTAACAATAATGTCGATAACATTATCATTGAAGCTGTCAACTGTACCCCCGGGATATGCCATTCCTATGGGTCTTGTTCCGGTCAGTCTTTCTATATTATCCGAATCGGTTTTGACCTCTTTTATTATATCATCTCTTTTAAGAGATGCCAGAGACGGATGGTTCAAAGTATGTACTGAAACCTCAAATCCATTATAAAGACCGTTTTGTATGTCATTCTCCGTAATGGCATTATGATCCGCATTTATGCCAAGCGAACGCAGATCCATGGAAGTTCCAAGCAGCCCGGTATTTATATTAAAAGTTGCCTTAAGATTATATTTCCTTAGGATTTCCACAAGCCGTTTATCCTGCTCGATCCCGTCGTCAAAACTCAGAGTAAAATATTTTTTGATCATATTTACTTCCTTATTTAAAATACATATAAAGGTCACATTTAAGCATACCGTTATAAAGCTTGCGGCACTTATCGGATTTTCTTCCAAAATGCTCTTCAAACTTTTCGTCGGGGCTTATAATGAAATACCGCCATCCGTATTTCTTTTCAAATTTTTGCCCCATTATATCATAAAGTTTTCTTGCCTTTTCAACATCCAGAAGACGTTCACCGTACGGTGGGTTTGTGACCACAATACCCCTTTGAGTATCACAGGAAAAATCGGAAATATTCCTTACTTCTGCACTGATACAATCAGCCACCCCCGCTTTTTGAGCATTTGCGGCAGTAAGCTCAACCGCAGCACTGTCAATATCGCTTCCAAAAGCTCGAAACGGCACATCGTCATTTATTCTTTCCCTTGCAGCTTCCCTCTCTGCTTTGAAAAATGCCGGTTTTATGCACCCCCAGTTTTCTGCAGCAAACCGTCTTTTAAGAGAAGGGGCAATATTTCGGGCAATCATAGCACCCTCAATAAGCAAAGTTCCCGATCCGCAAAATGGATCATACAAATTCGAGTCAGGATAAGGCCTTGATAACATAACCATGGCCGCCGCAAGCGTTTCCTTTATAGGTGCGGCTGAGGATAATGCTCTGTATCCTCTTTTGTGCAGTCCCTCCCCGGACGTGTCAAGCATAACCGTAACCATATCTTTGAGTATCGAAAATCTTATTTGCACAGTCGAGTCTGTTTCGCTGAACCAATTTATATGGTATTTTGATGACAGCCTGTCCACCGCTGCCTTTTTAATTATGCTCTGACAATCGGGAATACTGAAAAGCTTTGAATTAAGCGACCATCCCTTAACAGGGAAAGCATTGTTTTTTCCTATGTAATATTCAAAAGGCAGTGCCTTTGTTCCCTCAAAAAGCTGTTCAAAGGTCACTGCACGAAAACTTCCGAGTACTATACATACACGCTCGGCAGT
Organism: uncultured Oscillospiraceae bacterium; assembly: GCA_902490145.1. Taxonomy (GTDB): domain Bacteria; phylum Bacillota; class Clostridia; order Oscillospirales; family Acutalibacteraceae; genus UMGS1484. Next base: position 411 of record CABUCT010000089.1, on the reverse strand, counting down.
TCTAAGACATATGTTGGCTTTGGCAAGGGTGTTATAATCCCCCGAAAATAATACACGTCCGTTTTGAGCTCGAACATTTTGAACGTCCAGACGTTTAAGCTCATCTGCCAATAGTCCCTCAAGTCCAAAAAGACAGGAAGCACAAAATTCAATATTCTTCATAAAAATTCTCTTTCACGTTTAGTAATATTATGATATTATAATTTTGAATTCATGTCAAGGACTTTCACATTATGATATAAAGCAGTGCCAACATAAGAAGAGGATCGGTTTCTTCCGAAGAAAGCAGCACAATAAGAAGCAGTATAAGAGTTGTATCCTGCTCCTTAAAAAACGACTTTATATTTAACATGTCAAGAAAACCACCGCGTTTAGGAAAGAGATCATTTATGCTGTCATCCACCGGTACGG
>CABUCT010000088.1 GCA_902490145.1 uncultured Oscillospiraceae bacterium | reverse complement strand
CAGTAAGCTAAAAAATAAAGTATCATCATATGCATCTCTTTGTACTGATTACGATGATACTTTGACTCTTATCGAAATGGCTGATGAGGAAGGCGATGAAAACCTTATCGGAGAGGTGACTGAGGGAGTTGATCATGTTCTTAAGGTCATGGAAGATATGCGTATGAGCACTTTGCTTAGCGGAGAATATGATTCCAAGAATGCCATATTAACATTTCATGCAGGAGCGGGCGGAACTGAGGCCCAGGATTGGGCGGAAATGCTTTTCAGAATGTATAATCACTGGGCAGATGCTCATGGATTTAAAGCAAAAACAATTGATTATCTTGACGGAGAAGAAGCAGGCCTTAAAAGTGCGGTTTTGCTGTTAGAAGGAGAAAATGCTTACGGATTTATGAAATCTGAGGCGGGTGTACATCGTCTTGTGCGAGTATCTCCATTTGACAGCAGCGGAAGGCGTCATACTTCTTTTGCTTCTCTTGAGGTTATGCCGGAAATATCTGACGATATGGAAGTGGAAATTCGAGAGGAAGATTTAAAAGTAGATACCTATCGTTCAAGCGGTGCAGGCGGACAGCATATCAACAAAACCGAATCGGCCATCCGAATTACTCATATTCCAACCGGAATAATTGTTGCTTGCCAAAATGAACGCAGTCAGCATCAAAACCGGGAAATGGCAATGAAAATGCTGAAATCAAAGCTTATTGAGATTAAAGAGCGTGAACACCTTGAAAAAATCGAAGATATCAAAGGTGTTCAAAAAGAAATCGGCTGGGGATCACAAATTCGTTCCTATGTTTTTATGCCTTATACAATGGTAAAAGACCATCGTACGGGATTTGAAATGGGTAACATTGGAGCTGTTATGGATGGAGATCTTGACGGATTTATTAACGCTTATCTTAAGGCATCAAGTCTTGGTCAGCTTGGAAATGGAGCAGAATAACAGGTCAGATTGAAAAACATTTCTGGTACCGATATACAGATTATTTTTATTTTCAGCTTAAATAGATTATTAAACTTTGCCGATAATACAAACGGCAAAACGGAGATTATATATGTTCACAGAAATTGATGGCTTAAAAATCAGATATGAGATAAGCGGAGAGGGCGAAGATATAGTATTGCTCCATGGCTGGGGATCTTCTTTGGATGCCTTTAGCTATCTCTCAAAAATAGTTTCTTTAAAATACAGGGTGATCTCTCTTGATTTTCCGGGATTCGGTAAAAGTGACATGCCGGATTCTCCGTGGGAAGTAGAAAACTTTGCACAGATTACTCTTGATTTTTTTGAATATCTTGGGCTTAAAGATCCGATTCTTGTGGGTCATTCGTTCGGCGGAAGAGTTATAATGAAGCTGTGCGGAACCGGAAGGATAAATCCCAATAAAATAATTTTACTTGATGCAGCGGGAGTAAAGCCGAAAAAATCTTTTAAATCAAAGGTGAAAATTGCAACTTTCAAAACTGTAAAATGGTTTTTAACTCTTCCACCATTAAAAAAGGCTTGTGCAGGAACACTTGACAAGGCAAGAAAACATTTTGGTTCAAGCGATTATAATTCTGCACCCCCTGTAATGAGACAAACTCTTGTCAAGGTTGTTAATGAAGATTTAACTCCGATTTTATCGAATATTAAAGCTTCAACGCTTCTTATATATGGGGAAAACGATACCGCTACTCCTGTAAGAGATGCGAAAATAATTGAAAGCAGAATTAAAGATGCAGGACTTTGTATTATTAAAGATGCAGGGCATTGGGCTTTTGTTGAGAAGCCGGGAGAGGTAATCTCGATTATAAAAAGTTTTTTGTGTATAGGATAACGGAAAAATTAATTTTTATTATATTATAAGAAAGGAAAATCGAAATGACCGAAACAGTTTTTAATTTTGCTTCAGTAGTTCTTTTATTTTTATCTGTAATTTTCGGTTCGACGCGAGCCTTTCAAATGCTTCAGCAAAATTCCTATGTAAACAGTCGCTTTCGAGGCTGGCTTTTTGACGGCTGGATATTGGACCTGATAATATCAGTCGTTCAGATTGCAAGTTTTTCGGCTGTTTATATTTTGTTTAAAAAATCCATTTTTTCTGTACTTTGTTTGCTTACCCTCATAATGTCGATAGCATCCTCCTGCTCAGGTCAGAAAAAATCCATAAAACCGCTGGTCTATACCGCAAGAGTAAAAAGAATGTATGTCACTCTTTTGATAATTTTTCTGATTCTCACAGGGTTAATGGCTGTGCCGTCTCTTTTTGGTATAGTTCCATTTATTGCAATTGTAATTTTTGCATTTAGTGACTTTGTTGTTCCGATAGTAAATTTGATTAATAAACCGATTGAAAAAGCAGTTTCACAGCACTTTATAAGCGATGCGAAAAGGATATTAAAATCATCGCCCGATATGACTGTTATCGGAGTTACCGGAAGTTATGGAAAAACCACCACAAAGTTTATTCTTGAAAGACTTCTTTCCGAAAAATACACAGTTACTGTTACACCCGAAAGCTTTAATACGCCTATGGGAGTCGTGCGTACAATCCGAGAAAAGATGAAGCCTGCGACCGAAATTTTTATTGCTGAAATGGGAGCAAAGAATGTCGGAGATATTAAAGAAATTTGTGATATTGTTAATCCGTCTGTGGGGCTTATTACTTCTGTCGGACCTCAGCATTTGAATACTTTCGGCTCTGTTGAAAATATAATAGATACAAAATTTGAGCTTGCTGATGCAGTAGCTTTAAAAAACGGAAAAATATTTTTGAACGGTGACAATGAGTATATTTCCGAGCGTTCGGTCCGATATGAAAACACTGTGTTTTATGGAACAGATAAGGGAAATTTTTGTCGTGCTGAAAATATTACCTGCTCATCTGCCGGCTCAAGCTTTGACATTTGCATTGGTGACGAACGAATAACTGTTACTACAAGATTGCTTGGGACACACAATGTTCTTAATATTTTGGGAGCGGCTGCTATTGCCCACGATCTTGGTGTAAGCAGCAGTGATATAAAATTTTCCGTAAACGCATTAAAACCTGTTGCACACCGTCTTGAAATGAAAAGTTTTGCGAAAGGTGCAACTCTTATTGATGATGCATATAATTCAAATCCAAAGGGTTGTATTGAAGCTGTAAATGTATTGTCCCATTTTGAGGGGATGAAAAAAATAATTGTTACTCCCGGACTTGTTGAATTGGGTGACAAGGAATATGAATGCAACTATAAACTCGGACTTGAGGCCGGAAAGATTTGCGATGAGATATATCTTGTCGGAATTGAACGATCAAAGCCCATGTCAGCCGCACTTGATAAGCTTAATTATGACAAAAATAAGATACACATAACGGCATCTTTTAAGGAAGCAATGGAACAACTTGTTCCCACTCTTGACACTAATTGTGTGGTGCTTTTGGAAAATGACTTGCCCGATAATTATTTGAAATAAAGGGGTAATAAAAATGAAAATGAATCTCGGTGTGTTTTTCGGAGGTTCATCGGTCGAACATGAAGTTTCGGTAATATCAGCACTTCAGGCCATGAATTCGATGGACAGCGAAAAATATAATATTATACCTGTTTATGTAACAAAGAGCGGAGAAATGTATACAGGAGCAGTTCTTCGAAATGTTGAAAGTTTTAAAAACATTAATGAGCTGCTAAAAAAATGCAGTCGAGTCACATTTATTCGCATGGATCAAAAAGTAATGATGCTGTCTGAGAAACACGGTGCATTTAAATTGAAAAATGGCATTGTAATTGATTTTGCTTTTCCGATAGTTCACGGAACTAACTGTGAGGATGGTACCATACAAGGATTCGTTGAGGCGTTGGCATTACCTTATGCTGAGTGTAACATTCTTTCTTCTTCGGTTGGAATGGATAAGATTTTGTTCAAAGATGTTATGAAATCAAATGAGCTGCCGGTCGTGGACGGATTTGGATTTACTTCACGTGAATGGGTCGAGAACGGAACGAGCATAGCTGAAAAAATCCAAAATGAGATTGGTTTTCCGGTGATAGTAAAACCGGCAAATCTCGGTTCAAGTGTTGGAATCTCCAAGGTTTCTGATATGGCATCACTTCAGGAAAAAGTAAATTACGCTTCTCAATTTGCTTCCCGTATTTTGGTGGAAAAGGCAATCACAAAGCTGCGTGAAATAAACTGTTCAGTGTTGGGAGATGCTTCAAACTGCAATGCTTCCGTGTGTGAAGAACCGATAATGAGCGATGAAATTTTGTCTTATGATGATAAGTATAAGTCAAATTCAGCTTCCAAAGGAATGTCGGGACTTTCTCGTATTATTCCTGCAAAGATTTCAAATGAAAAAACCGTTGAAATTCAGGATATTGCAAAGAAGGTTTTCAAGGTTATTGATTGCTGCGGTGTGGTAAGAATAGACTTTTTGATTGATGAGTCTGATAATGATAAAGTATATATTAACGAGATAAACACAATTCCCGGATCGCTTGCTTTTTATCTTTGGAAGGAAACCGGTAAAGAGTATAAGGAACTTCTTGATGATATAATTCGTCTTGGCATGAAACGCGATCGCGACCGCAAGAATTTAATGTTTACCTATGATACCAATATTCTTGAAAACGGTGCTTTCGGTGCTAAGGGTGCGAAAAAATAGATTCGGAGGAATTGAAATATGTTTAAAAATATATCATTTTCAAACACAATGCTGGTAACGATCACCGGAATAACAATAGTGTTTATGGTCCTGTTTTTACTTATAATGATTATTTACGGATTTGGAAAAGTATTTACTGAAAAAAGCAATAATAAATCTGATAATAAAAAAACAAAGGATCAAAAAACCGTTCCTGCAAAAACTGTATTAACTTCTAATGTTAAAACAGAGGATGAAAGTGAGCTTATAGCAGTGATAACTGCTGCTGCAATGAGCATGTTAAATGGAGATTCAAAAAAATATAGAGTTGCTTCTATCCGTCGATCAGATAACATTGAAAGACCAATTTGGGCAACTGCCGGAATACTTGAAAATATTAAGCCTTTTTAACAGAAAGGGGATGTAAAAATGCAGATAGCCATGCCATTTGTGACTGCTATTTGTCAGTTAATGAATGTATTTGATCTTTTTTTAGACGCATTAAAACAACTGTATACCGAGTCTGGTATCGGTACTATGATAAACAATTTTGGGGATACCGGCTGGCAAAATCTTGTTATGCTTGTGGTTGCCTGTTTGCTGATATATCTTGCGATAGGAAAACAGTTTGAACCGCTTTTACTTCTTCCAATCGCGTTTGGTATGCTGCTTGCAAATTTACCGTTTTTCAATACCTCAGAAGCACTTTCAGTGCATTATCATAATCTTCCTGAATTTGTTGAACTTTTCAAAACAGGGAATGT
>CABUCT010000087.1 GCA_902490145.1 uncultured Oscillospiraceae bacterium | reverse complement strand
TTTGAACAGATATCCTCATAATTAAGTTTTACGGTATCAGTATTAAACTCCTCGCCGGCTTCAAGACTTTTCATCATCTCATCATATTTTGCCGAAGGAAGCAGTCCCAGTTCATAAAGGGTATTGAGCTGAATCTCATTGTTTTCATCGAGTTGAAGCACAACTTGGTTATATTCAGATGGCCAGCTGCCGTAAAGCAGTTCAAAATTTTCGGTCACAGCTGAGCTTATGCCGTTCCCGCTTCTATCCGGAATAAGCTCGGTAAAGTTTTTACTGTTTTGATTCATCATGTTTCCCATTGCTGCCATTCCCGACATCATCATCGAGCTTTTAGATCCGTTTTCACCGATAGTTACACCATCAGTGTTGACAATAACGCCTTCGGGATCTTTGGCATATACACTGAATTTGGTGTTGTATGAATAAATTATTCCGTTTTCACCAACGTAAGAATGGATCTCGCTTTCAGGGTTGTCAAGGTATTTTTTAAAGCTGCTCAGATTATTTTCGGTGAAGCTCATAGTTGCACTGGACGCCATGTCCAAAGCCATTGAGTTTGAATAAACTGCGTCCTTATCATGATCAATATTACCGCTTGTATTCTTATGTGCGGTTTCCATCATTTTAGTAAGGTCAACGGTCTGTGCCTCAATAGTAATGGGATAAGACGTCATGGTGTCTTTTTGAATGTTTTCTATATATGTGTTTACCCCAGCTGAAAGGGAAAGAATAAGTGCGATGCCGATAATTCCGATTGATCCGGCAAAAGAAGTCAGGAAGGTTCTTGCCTTTTTAGTTCTCAGGTTGTTGAAACTCAGGGAAAGGGCAGTGAACCACGACATAGAAGATTTGCCCATATTTTCATGCTTCGGGGGAGCTAGCTCCTGCTCATTTACTTCAAACGGATCGGTGTCGTCAATAATTTTTCCGTCGCGTAAACGTACAATGCGGGTTGCATATTGTTCGGCAAGTTCAGGATTGTGAGTTACCATGACGACAAGACGCTTATTTGCCACCTTCTTGAGAAGCTCCATGACCTGAACACTGGTTTCGGTGTCAAGTGCTCCGGTCGGTTCATCGGCAAGCAGTATATCGGGGTCATTTACAAGTGCCCTTGCAATTGCCACCCTCTGCATTTGACCTCCAGACATCTGGTTGGGCTTTTTGTGAATTTGATCTCCGAGTCCGACCTCTTCAAGTGCAGCCTTAGCACGCTTTTTGCGTTCGGCCCGGGAAATTCCGGAAATGGTAAGTGCAAGCTCTACATTCGAAAGCACTGACTGATGAGGAATTAAATTATAGCTTTGAAATACAAAGCCTATCGTATGATTTCGGTATGAATCCCAATCCTTGTCTTTGTATTTTTTCGTGGATATCCCATTTATAACAAGATCTCCGCTGTCATATCGGTCAAGTCCGCCAATGACATTCAGCAGCGTGGTTTTTCCGGAACCGCTCGGCCCCAGAATTGCAACAAATTCATTGTCACGAAGATTAAGGCTCACTCCGTCAAGAGCGGTCTGCACAAGGTCGCCGGTTTTATACTGCTTTGAAATATTTTTTGTTTGAAGCATTATTTTCTCCCCTGGACTAGTCGATAAATTAAAGGAGCAGTGCATTTTTCAATATAACATAAGTTTTATTTAATGCACGTTTTATCTTACAAGATTGGTTAATATAAAAATATACCTATCCTGTAATTTTATCCTTGATTTATCGCCAATATACCTTTGATAAAAATTACAGTTTGATTTTAGAACACCGGTTTAAATTTATCAATAGATCGCCGCAATTGTTTTCAATTTAGTTACAAATAAACTCATATTCTGTTACAAAGATGGCCTCATTAAGGCAGTTTTCGTCTTTATAACAAATTAAAAACGGCATCGACCGAACAGGATCAATGCCGTTTAGTGTTTTAAGATTTTTACAGATTATTATTGCTCTGCACAGGGTTCGGATTCGGATTTGGGTTCGCAGCAGTCACAGCAATCATCACAGCAGTCGTCATAGTAATCATCACAGTCACAATCAAAGAAATCATCATATTCGTCATCACGGTTGCGGATATATTTTGTGACGAAATATGCCACAGCAGCAGACACGGATGCCAGAGCTACGATAATAGCGATAATCCAAAAAGTTCTTTTTTCTTCCACAGAAAAAACCTCCGTTCATAATTCATTAAAGTGAGAATTCCCACTTCTTACACTTATAGAATAACCAATTTTTTTCAAAAAGTCAAGGCAAATTGAATTTTGCTGAATTTCTATTTGATTATTTTTATGTCGCCTAATATGGGAAGCTTTCGTGCATCGCCCTTTGCTGCCCAAAAGATGCCAAGGATCATAAACACTGTGAGAGCAATGCTCACAAATCCGAAACAGATATTAATAATCGTTGACATAAAATACAGTCCTATTGTATGGAATAATGACGATATTATGCTTCTGATAATTCCAACTGCCGTCGACACCAAAAACAGCACCAGCGATTGATTTGCATGGAATTTGCCAAACGGAGAATATTTGCAGCACAGAAGAGGCAGGAAGAAAAGGGGTGGAATATAGCTTAATGCTGCAATCAGCTTGTTTTGTGCAATGTCGTTATTGTCATATCCATAAGCTGTTCCGGGATAGGAATTGTAATAGTTCCATTGCTGATTTGAATATGGATTATATCCGTATTGGCCGTATGCCTGACCTTGATTCTGGGATTGATTTGGCTGGTTATATGCTTGTCCTTGATTATAGCCCTGGTTCGCCTGATCATATGCTTGACTTTGATTAGCAGACTGGTTTGGCTGATTGGACTGTTGGTTTGGCTGTGTATTTTGAATAACATTTTGCATGTTTGTTCCGCATTGTCCGCAAAACAAAGCTCCCGGGGTTACATCTTTTCCGCAGTTTGGACATATAGGCATATTCAACATCTCTCTTTCTGACTATATATTAACCCGCTTTCTCTATATTGTCAATTAAAGCCTTTAAAATTTATAAAAAATTAAAAATTGCTTTTCTCCCTTATGTATGATAAAATAGATAAAATAATATGAAAATAAATTTTGTGGGGGATGAATTTTGCGTTTTGATATATGCACTATTCCCGTTAACGAAGTGTTTGAGCCAAAAGAAGGCTGTCCGATCTGCCGAATGAGAGAGATACTTGAAGAGCGTGCGGCAGAATATATTACCGGGGCGGCAATGATGGAGCCTGATGTGCGAAAGGTTACTAATGAAAAGGGATTTTGCATCCGCCATTATAAAATTATACTTTCAAAAAGAAATCGTCTTTCGGTTGCACTTATGCTTGAAAGCCATCTTAAAGAACTTGAAAAAAAGATCTCCTCTCCTCTTTTGAGCATAAAAACCGATTCATGCTTTATCTGTGATCAGATCGAAAGCTCGATGAGCTCGTTTGTGGGGAACACACTTAAGCACTATGAAACCGATATGGATTTTCGAAAGCTCTTTGAAAAACAGGAGTGCCTTTGTCTTCAGCATTATCAAATATTGACGGATGCTGCCGATAAAAAGATGGGAAAGCGTTTTCGCGGTGAGTTCAAAAAAGCCACAAAGGAACTTACACTGAAAAATATACGTGAACTCCACAGTGATGTAAAGCATTTTTGCGATATGTTTGATTACCGCAACAACACCGAGGAATCCGATTGGGGAAATTCACGGGATTCACTGGAGAGATCGGTAAAATATCTTACGTCTTATGATCCTGAAAAGTAGGTGACAAAATGAATCTGATCATTGCAACGGGAAACCCTCATAAAGTTAAGGAATTTTCAAGAATGCTCGCTCCGCTCGGAGTATCGGCTGTGTCTGCAAAGGAAGCGGGAATAGATATGAGCGGAATTTGTGAGAACGGAAGCACTTTTGAAGAAAATGCTTATATAAAGGCAAAAGCGGTCTGCAAAATGAGCGGCTGTGTTGCCGTTGCGGATGATTCTGGACTTTGTGTTGATGCACTTGGCGGAAGACCCGGAATTTATTCCGCAAGATATGCTCCGACTGACAAGGAATGTATCGACAAACTGCTTTTTGAGCTTGAAGGTGTTCCCGAAGAAAAACGCACCGCCCGATTTGTTTCGGCAATATGCTGTGTATTTCCCGATCAACGCAAATTCACAGTCAGAGGTGAATGTGAGGGGAAAATTGCCTTTGCTCCGAAAGGAGACAATGACTTCGGATATGACCCCGTTTTTCTTTACGGAGACAAAACCTTCGGTGAAATCGACGGATCTGAAAAAGACGCGGTCAGTCATCGAGGAAAAGCTCTTGTTAAATTTGCCGAGGAAATAAAAAAATATAAAGACTGAAGCATGATATTAATTATCAATGCTTTGTATGAAAGGACTTTTTATGCTTACAAGTAAACAACGTGCCACTTTGCGTGGTATTGCAAATAAATATGATACTATTTTTCAGGTGGGACACAGCGGGATATCCGATCAGCTGATAAAGCAGGCCGATGAAGCCCTTGCTGCACGTGAAATGATAAAAATGCGTGTGCTCGAAAGCTCGCCAGTTACTTCAAGAGAAGCTGCGGACTCTATTGCTGCCGCTGTAAACGCCGATGTAGTTCAGGTCATCGGCTCCCGTTTTGTGCTTTACCGCCCAGATAAAGAAGAGCCAAAGCTTCTTTCCAAAAAGGAGTTAAAAGGCTGATGACCGTTCTTTTTCAGACCTTAGGCTGTAAGGTCAACCAATATGATACCCAAACTCTTCGCGAACTTTTTATGAAAAACGGTATATCTTCGGCGGGAGAAAATGATGTTCCAGATATCGTTGTGGTGAATTCATGCACTGTCACTGCCGAAAGCGACCGAAAGACCCGTCAGACCGTTCGACGAATGAGAAGAATGTATCCATCGGCGATTATTGCCGTGACAGGATGCATGACTCAAGCCCGCCCTGAGAAGGCTGACTCACTTGACAGTGCGGATATTGTTATCGGAAACGCTCTTAATGCCGATCTTCCAAGGCTGGTTTGTGAGTTTATCGAAAATCGCCGCCGTACTGTGCTTTCCTCTCCTCATAAGGAAGTTGATCGTCTTTTTAGTTATTCATCTGAAAGTTTTGAGGGAAGAACCCGTGCATTTGTAAAAATTGAGGATGGCTGTAATCGGTTTTGCAGCTATTGTATTGTGCCGTATGCAAGAGGTCATGTTCGTTCAAAGCCGATAAGTGTCATTACGGACGAGCTTAAAAAACTTGCGGATTCGGGATATAAAGAAGTGGTGCTTGCAGGAATCAATCTTTCGGCATTTGGAAGCGATTGCAGGCTTGATCTCTGTGACGCAGTAGAAGCCGCTTCAAATATTGAGGGTATTGAACGTCTTCGTCTCGGATCACTTGAGCCTGACCAGCTGACCGATGATGTTGTTGAAAGACTTTCAAAAATTGACAAAC
>CABUCT010000086.1 GCA_902490145.1 uncultured Oscillospiraceae bacterium | reverse complement strand
GGTACTCCCGATGATTAGAAACAAGATTTTTACAAGGAGCCGGTGCCAAGCATTTCTTGCCTTTACAAAGACCATTTTTAAGCTGAAGATCACAGGAAGGTCTGCGAAAATTCGCGGTTGGACCACCAACGTCATGAATATATCCTTTAAAATGAGAATTATGCGTCAGCATTTCAGCCTCTTTCAAAACCGATTCTTCGCTTCTGCACGTTATAAATCTTCCCTGATGAAAAGCTAAAGAACAAAAATTACATGCTCCAAAACAACCTCGATTATGAGTAATTGAAAATTCCACCTCTTTAATAGCAGGAACTCCACCCTCAACCTCATAAATCGGATGGTAATATCTCATATAAGGTAAACTGTAAACACGGTCAAGCTCAGGCGTCGTAAGCGGTGGCATGGGCTGATTTTGGACCAAAAATACTTTTCCGGATTTTTGAATCAACATTTTTCCTCTGATATGATCCTGCTCGTCCAGTTCCACTCGGCTTGCCTTTGCATAAGCTTTTTTGTCATCACAAACTTCTTCATAAGAAGGCAAAAATGTGCCGATAACAGGTTTTTCAGAAATATAACAAGTTCCTTTTATATCTGTTAAATCCTTGATCCTTTCACCGTTTGCCAATCGATTTACTATTTCAATGGTCTGATTTTCTCCCATTCCATATGTAAGCAGATCAGCATTGCTCTCCAAAAGAATCGACTTGTGAACACTGTCATCCCAATAATCATAATGGGCAAAACGTCTTAAAGATGCTTCAAGTCCTCCTATAACAATCGGAAGATCGGGATATATCTTTCTGAATTTTTTACAGTATACTTCGACAGCTCTGTCAGGTCTCTTACCCGCTTTATTCCCTGCTGAATACGCATCATCATGTCTTTTCCTTTTGGCAGCGGTATAATGTGCAACCATAGAATCTATATTACCCGATGAAATCATTACTGCATATTTCGGACGTCCGAATCGAGTGAAATCTTTGTCAGATCTCCAATCAGGCTGTGCAAGAATCCCGACACGATAACCTTCAGCCTCAATAACTCTTGAAATTATAGCAGTACCAAAACTCGGATGATCAACATATGCATCTCCTGTAACCACAAGAAAATCCAGCTGATCCCAACCTTTTTTTTTCATATCGGATTTGTTTATAGGCAAAAAATCATTCATCACTATCGTCTGTTCCGTTCATTTTCATTTCTAACCACTGCTGCCTTGAAATTAATACCTTTCGTGGCTTTGAACCTTCATATGGTCCGACAATACCTTTGGACTCCATTGAATCTATAATTCTTGCAGCTCGTCCGTATCCTAGTTTTAATTTTCTCTGTAACAAAGAGGTCGAGGCACTTCCGGCATCAATAACTACTTCAATGGCACTTGAAAGCATTTCATCTTCTTCGGCATCACCACCGCTTCCGTCAACAACAACTGCCTTTTTATTCTTGCCCACTTCAGCGGCAAGCTTGTCAATAGTTTCTGTTACTGTTTCATCATACTTAGCTTCATTTTCGCTTTCGCCGATAATATAATTAACAACATCTTTAATTTCATTATCGGATACCCAACAGCCTTGAACTCGAATTGGTTTTGAAGATCCGACAGGATAAAACAGCATATCGCCCTTACCAAGAAGCTTTTCGGCACCTACTGTATCAATAATCGTACCTGAATCCGCACGGTTAGAAACCTTAAGTGCAATTCGGCTTGGTATATTTGCTTTAATAAGTCCGGTAATAACATCAACTGACGGTCTTTGTGTAGCAACAACTAAATGCATTCCGGCGGCTCTTGCCTTCTGTGCCAAACGGCAAATAGAATCTTCAACCTCTTTTGGTGCCGCCATCATAAGATCATTCAACTCATCGACCACAATAAGTATCTGAGGTTTAGTCTTATATCCTTCTGTTTTTTTGGCAAATTCGTTATAAGATTTTAGATCACGAACTTTACATTCACCGAATAATTTATATCTTTCTTCCATTTCGGTAACTGCCCAGCCAAGTGTACCTGAAGCCTTTTTAGGATCAGTAACAACCGGAATCATAAGATTTGGTAATCCGTTATAAACCTCTAATTCAACTACTTTTGGGTCTATCATTATAAGCTTTACTTCTTCGGGAGAAGCTTTATAAAGAGTACTTAAAATAAAACTGTTTATACATACAGATTTTCCTGAACCGGTAGTACCTGCGATAAGAAGATGGGGCATTTTGGCAAGGTCTGCGGTAACAACATTACCGGCAATATCCTTACCGACTGCCACTGTAAGTTTGCTCTTCGCTTCTTCGAACTTTTTAGATCCAATAATCTCCCTAAGACTTACCGAAGCAACAGATTTATTCGGAACCTCAATACCGACAGCTGCTTTATTCGGAATAGGAGCTTCTATTCTGACTCCGGAAGTTGCCAGATTAAGGGCGATATCATCGGCCAAATTTGTAATTTTGCTGATTTTTACACCCGCAGCAGGCTGAAGCTCATACCTTGTTACAGTCGGACCTCTGCTTATATTGATAATTCTTGTCTCAACACCAAAACTTCTGAGAGTATCTACAAGACGCTCGGCATTTTTTTTGAGTTCCTCACCTATATTAGAATCTTCTCCACTGCTGCTTTCCTCAAGCAAAGAGAGCGGTGGATAACGGTATTCTTCCGGCTCATCGGAAGTTACTATAATTCCGGGGTTTGTATTTACATTAGGCTTTGGAGTATTTTTTACTTCCGGTTCTTCCGTATTTATTAAAGAACGTTCGTTTATTCCATTGATAATATCGTCTATATCCGGATTTGTTTCCTGAATATCGTCGTATTGAGAATATTCATTCACTTCTTCATCTTCCTGTTCAATCACAGGCTGTTCTTCCGGTTCGTCATTATATAAATCAATAACACGTTTTTGTTTTGTTGAAAGATTTGTTTTTTCCTTTGACTTTTGAGGCTGTTCGGGCATTCCATCAAGAGAAATATCATAATTATTTTTTCTTTGTGATAAAGCAACCTTTCCCATTTCAATTATGTTTTGAGTATCATCTTTAATTTTCTTTGCAGGCTTTGACATTGCAGTAAAAAATTGCATTAAAGTCATTCCGGTTGTAAGAAACACAAGAAGAACCATAATTAAAATAAGGATAATTGCCGCACCCGTAATTCCAAAGAATTTTGCAAAAGGATATCCAAGCAATCCGCCCAGTATTCCGCCTCCCGAAATTCCGTTTTTATATTCAATTAAGAGATATGTACCGTATCCTATACCGTCTTCATAAGCAAATATATTTACTACCGAAGCAAGAAAAACTATAAAAGCCGACTCCCCGATTACTCGTAAAAGAACTTCACCGTCAAACTTTCCAAAAGAAATTCTCACTGAAATATATGCCGACAAAATAAAAATCGGAAACGACAAGAATCCAAATGTTCCAAGGAAAAAGTTATGAATATTATTCCAAACATTTTCTCCTTCTATTATTGAAAACAGCAAAAACAAAATTGACAAGAAAAATGTGATAACAGCTGCTATCTGACTGTTATAGAATTTATTAACTGCTTTTTTTGTATTTTTCTTTCCTTTTGCATTTTTACGAGTAGCCATTTTTTACCTCACCATTGTTTTTATACTCCGCAAATTCCAAGAATTATTGTCAGGATTCCAAGTGCTCCGCAATAATAACCAAATAAATTGTATCTGTCCTTTTTTATTAACCACTCAATGAATTTAATTGCTGCAATACCGCTTATTAATGCTGCAATAACACCAAATATAAGAGGCATAATTTCAACATTTATTCCAACGGCAATAGCATCTTTGCCCTCAGAAAGTGCAGAAGCAATAATTACAGGTATACTCAAAATAAATGAGTATTGAACCATATATTCACGGTTTAGTCCGCAAAGTAATCCCGCTGCCACAGTTGATCCAGAACGTGAAATACCGGAAACGGTCGCAACACATTGAGCAGCACCTATAATAAGAGCATCCTTTACTTTTGCATTTTGTCTTTTTTTACCCATTTTTTTTGTAATAATAAAAGTGATAATAAGAAGCAATCCTGTGATTAAAAACGCAAATCCAAGGGGAATTATACTTTCACAGTTATTCAGTCTTTCTATGTAATCTTTAAGAGAGTTGCCGCCAAATACGGGTACAACCATAATTCCAAGCAGAGCTGTCGAAATTATAACCATTACCATCATACGACGTTCCATATTCATTTCATTAAACTTAAATTTGCCGGTAAAAATATCTTTTATTGACTTAAAGAATTCTATAATCATTTTTCCGATCAAGCTGTGGTAAACTATAAAAACAGCAACAAGTGTTCCGACATGAAGCATAACCGTAATAAACAGGTTATCTTCCTTTATCCCGAATAAATGTTGAAATAGTTTTAAATGTCCGCTGCTTGATATTGGAAGAAATTCAGATAATCCTTGTATAATACCCAAAAAAATTCCTTTCCATATTGACATACTTATTTCCCCTTTTCAATTAAATTGTAAAGACATGACAAAGCGTCGGATAATCCACCGAGGTAATCTATTATTCCCTCTTCAACTGCCTGTTTTCCATCAAGCATACTTCCTACATCAGTAATAAGCTGATCATTTTTCATCATCAATTCATGAAATCTTGGCTGACTTATATTTGAGTTGTTAACAACAAATTCAGTAATTCTGTCTTGCATTCTCAAAAAAGTATCAAAACTTTGCTGAATACCCAAAACAAGACCGTTCATCCTTACCGGATGAATAGTCATTGTTGCAGATCTTGCAATAAATGATTTTTTAGCTGAAACAGCCAAAGGCACACCTATTGAATGACCGCCGCCAAGAACCAATGATACAGTTGGTTTTTTCATTCCACTTATTAATTCTGAAATGGCAAGGCCGGCTTCAACATCTCCGCCGACAGTGTTCAGAATAATTAAAAGACCTTCTATTTCCTTAGACTCTTCAACAGCAATAAGCTGAGGTATTATTTCCTCATATTTTGTTGACTTGTTATTTGCAGGTAATGCATAGTGACCCTCAATCTGTCCAATAATCGTAAGGCAATGAAGAACATGTTTTCCTTTGGCAGGTGTCACCGCAGGAAATCCGTCATTTGGTTTTGAAGAAGTATCCTCTTCAACTTCAACCTCAACGGGTTCACTTTGAACATCCGGGATCAACTCTGACATATTATCAAGATTATTCATATATCTTCCACTCCTCACAATAGTTAATACTATTGTGTACAGGAAAGCTGAAAAATAATCAAGAGACCAACATATAACAATTTTTATTAAGTATATCACTAAATATGCAAATTAACAACCATAAATTATTATATTAATAAAAATTATCTTGACAAAAAAATATAGAATGTTATAATTAATCCGTTATAATTATGGGCCTGTAGCTCAGTTGGGAGAGCGTTCGGTTCGCATCCGAGAGGTCGAGGGTTCGAATCCCTTTAGGTCCACCATTGAACGCAAATCCGAACCCTGCTTTGTGTGGGGGACAATTTTC
>CABUCT010000085.1 GCA_902490145.1 uncultured Oscillospiraceae bacterium | reverse complement strand
AAATTTTCGGATATAATAAATGAATAAAACACCCACCCGACTGCAATGTCAACAGCCGTTGCAGTTCCACCCACAAATATAAAACGAAAGAATTGGATGAATCCGTTATTTGTTGGCTCTACAAATAATTCATGAAATTTTCTATGAAACAGCAGATAGAAAAAGTGTTTCATAAACTTCCTCCAAACTGACATTTAAAATTTGGATCTTTTATCAGCCGGAAATTTCTCCTACCGAACTCAAAATATATGTTGGACGATACGGAAACAGATTAAGTGTTTCCATGCTGGAAACCCCGGTGAGAACTAAAACGGTATCAACGGCCGATTGTATACCTGCGATAATATCAGTATCCATTCGATCCCCCACGATGACCGTATCATCTGAAGGGCAACCAAGCAATTTAATTCCGGTCATCATCATAAGAGGATTTGGTTTTCCAAGGAAATATGCCGAACGATTTGTTGCAAGCTCAATAGGAGCAATCATAGCACGGCAGGCAGGAATAATAACGCCGCCTTCAGCAGGTCCGGTAATATCCGGATTTGTTCCGATAAGACTTGCACCGTTCATAACAAGACGAACAGCTTTTGCAACATTTTGATAACTGTAATTCTGTGTTTCTCCCACAACAACATAGTCAGGATTAACATCGTTCATACTAAGTCCGGCCTGATAAAGAGCATTATGAAGTCCGGCTTCTCCGATACAAAATACCGACGCACCCGGATGCTGACTTTTAATGAAATCGGCGGTGGCAAGAGCACTGGTATAAAAATGATTTTCTTCTACATCAAGACCCATACGCTGAAGCTTTTGACGAAGTTCTAACGGTGAACGTTCGCTGCTGTTTGTTAAAAACAAGAAACTCTTGTTTTCTTTTCTAAGCCATTCGACAAATTTTTTGGCAGGCGGCAGAAGCTCGTTTCCATGGTATACAACGCCGTCCATATCGCATATAAAACCTTTTTTAGATCTTATATTTTCAATATTTTTTTCCATATTGATCACCGATATCATAATACTATATTTTGGTTTAAATTACAATAGAGGAGATATTAAAAGCTTTAACCCTCCATACCTAAAATAATTATTCCCACAGCAGCAAAACATATTGAGATATATTGTGCAATAGTGAGCTTTTCTTTCAGGAAAATTCTTGCCCAAAGCATAGAAAAGAGGCAATATGAAGAAATCATTGGAGCAGCAACGATAGTGTTGTCAGCAATAGCGTAAATATATGCCAACTGTCCGGCTGTTTCACAAATTGCTCCTGCGATTCTGGGCTTTTCAGAAGCAAATGTGATTTTTTGCTTTTTGATAATAACCACAAATATAAATGCGAATATTGCCATTAATAAAAATGTGAGCTCATATGCAACATTTGCTGTATCTTCGCTGAGCTTTCCCGAAATTATATTGCCGGCATCATCTGTTTCAGCAAGAATCATTCCGTCAAAGAAGGTTCCGAGTGCATCGATGATGCAGTATACTATCGGAATAAAAATAGCGATAAAGCTGTGAGTATATTTAGCATCAGGAATCTTACCAAGTCTTGCATGTTCTTGATTTTCATAACGTTTTTCAAGGAATGACAAACAAAAAATTCCGACGGTGATAAACACAACACCGATAAGTTGAATTTTTTCCATCTTTTCATGAAGGAATATATAACACATAACAGCAGCTACTGCACCCGAGCAGTTGCATATAGGAGTTGAAACTGAGAGAACAAGATACCTTAATCCTATATATCCAATAGTCATTGAAAGTATATACATTGACGATGCGGGAAGATATGTAATCATATCCTTGAAGCTAAATTCCACACCTCGTATAAGTTCTACGATAGCGTGAATTCCCATGACTGTTCCGACTGCCATGACAATTTTCCAGTGACTGTATTTGTCTTCATTTGGAGAACCGATTTTCGAAAAAAGATCCGATCCGCTCCAAAATAAAATTGCAACAAGCGAAAGTATAAACCACATATTAAAAATCCTCCAATATTATCTCGAAAAGTTCTCTTGCTCTGTCGGCTTGTCCCGACAGATAAAGCCATCCGAAAAGTGCTTCAACTCCCGTGGCAGAATGATATTCTGCATGACTTGAGTTCTTGGGTATTTTTGAAGTATGAGCATTGCGTCCTCTTTTATATATCTCTGTTTCTTTTTCAGAAAGAAGGGGAGCAATCTTTTTATACGCAAAAGCCTGGGCTGACGCATTTACCATTTTAACTTTTAAGTTACTTAACTCTCCGGAAGGGCGATTTGCAAGACAGGAAAGATGTTCTCTGACCATAAGTTCATATACTCCGTCACCTACAAATGCTAGGGTCAACGGACTTAAATTGTTTGGGTTGCAGCTTTCATTCAAAAATCTCATACTTTTCTCCCAGGTTTAAGAAACATAATCAAATTCCATTCCGTGAATGGAAACGGTATCTCCGTCATGTACACCGTTTTCTCTTAATCCGTCGATTATGCCGCTTTCACGAAGCACACGTTCAAAGTATTGAAGCGATTCATAGTCGTCAGGATTAATGGTTGACATAATTTTTTTGAGCCACGGGGCTTCAACAAAGAAAATCCCGTTTTCAACTGTTATTTCAAATCGATTTTTCTGAATGTCAACGGGCGTTTCCGGTTCTGCTTCGAATTTTGCCACAGGAGGCAAAGTTTGAAGCTTTGCTGCAATGGCGTTTACAAGTTCTTTTGTTCCTTCGGCAATAGGGGCGGTGATTTCAAAAAATTGATATCCCTTTGAGATTACATAATTTTTGAATTTTTCAACCTGTTCAGCTTTTGCAAGATCGCATTTGTTTCCAACCACAATTTGAGGACGGTTGCTGAGATCCTCACTGAATACTTTAAGTTCTTTGTTTATAGTTTCAAAGTCTTCAATGGGATCGCGGCCTTCACTTCCCGCAACATCCACAATGTGGACAAGCATGCGGCAACGCTCAACATGACGCAAAAATTCATGGCCGAGTCCAATGCCTTCACCGGCTCCCTCGATGAGCCCCGGGATATCAGCCATTACAAATGATGCACCTTCTGCAATTCGCACGACTCCGAGAACAGGTGTAAGGGTGGTGAAATGGTAGTTGGCGATTTTGGGTTTTGCTTCGCTCACAACCGATACAAGAGTTGATTTCCCTACATTCGGGAACCCGATAAGACCGACGTCTGCTAAAAGTTTTAACTCAAGCTGAACTTCGAATTCTTCACCTGCAACACCACTTTTTGCAAAACGAGGAGCCTGACGGGTAGGAGTTGCAAAATGACTGTTTCCCCAACCACCGCGGCCTCCTTTTGCGACCACAACCGGTTCATCATCAGAAACGTCGGCGAGAATTCTTCCGCTTTCAAATTCTTTTACCAGCGTCCCTCTGGGGACATATATAATAAGATCATTTCCGCATTTACCAAAACAACGTTTTGCTCCGCCCGGTTCTCCGTTTTCGGCAGCATATTTGCGTTTATATCTGAAGTCTGCAAGGGTGGATAGATTGTCATCGGGAGCAAAAAGAATATTTCCGCCTTTTCCCCCGTCTCCTCCGTCGGGGCCTCCGGCCGCAACATATTTTTCACGACGAAAAGAAACCGCACCGTTTCCTCCGTCTCCTGCACGTATTTTAATTTTAGCTATGTCTACAAACATTTTTTATGCCCCTTCGAAAACAATTTGTTTTCATAAAATAAGAGGGCAGAATCGCCTTCTACCCTCTTAAAACCGTTTAAAGTTTATCGTAAAATTACTGCTCAACAGTATAAACGCTTACACGTTTACGATCACGACCAACACGCTCGAATTTTACTTTTCCGTCAACAAGGGCAAAAAGAGTATCATCAGAACCACGGCCGACATTGGTGCCAGGATGTATATGTGTTCCTCTTTGACGAATGAGGATGTTACCGGCAGTAACATACTGTCCGTCGCCCTTTTTAAGTCCGAGACGCTTTGATTCAGAATCACGGCCGTTTTTGGTGGATCCAACGCCCTTTTTATGTGCAAAGAGCTGAATATTTACATTAAACATTATAATTTTCCTCCTGTTAAATTACAAAGGCAAAGGAATTCAGGATATTCCTTTGAAATGCTTAAAAGCTGAAATTCAAAGGCTTTCATAATCCTTGATATTTCGGGATTGCTTTCAGAAAGCATAACCGACATTTTACCGTCGCCTATATTTATTTTTGCATTTTTATCTATTTGGGAAAGAAGATTAATGGTAAGATAAGCGGCTGAGGAAATCGATGCACAAACTATATCGAA
This sequence comes from uncultured Oscillospiraceae bacterium, assembly GCA_902490145.1. Lineage (GTDB taxonomy): Bacteria > Bacillota > Clostridia > Oscillospirales > Acutalibacteraceae > UMGS1484. Next base: position 1,297 of record CABUCT010000085.1, on the reverse strand, counting down.
ACCTTTGTCAGCAAAACCCGAGTGACCTGAAATTTTAAATCCGACGGTATCTTTATCCCTTTTGATAAAAACTGCAGTTGTCATTTTTATGCCTTAACTCCGTTTATGGAAACGATCTCAAGCTTAGTATAGGGCTGACGATGACCCATCTTGCGTTTTTCGTTCTTCTTTGGCTTGTAAGTGAAAACGGTAATTTTCTTTGCTTTTCCGTTTTTAAGAACCTTTGCTTCGACAGGAATGTCAAGAGTGGGAGTACCGAACTGAGCTCCGTTTTCGTCCTCAAATGCAAGGACAGTGTCAAATTTGACGGTTTCTTCAGCTTCAACAGGCAGCTTCTCAACATAGATAACGTCTCCGTTGGAAACTTTGTACTGTTTACCGCCAGTTTGGATAATTGCGTACATTTTCATATCTCCAATTTTATAGACTCGCTGTCAGAAGGGGCGGAGAAAACTCACTTTTAGTGGATTTTGATATATCAAAATCCACTGCCCATAACATGCGGCTTAAAAATTATACTTCATTGGAATAACTTTGTCAAGGAAAATTATAAAGTTTCATTTTGAGCTAAAATAAAATTTACGGTTTTTTATATCAAATGAACATGTATAACATCATGTCAGCTGCAATAGCAGCTAATACGCATATAATAACGGGGCACTTTTTCCATGCCAGAACAACAGCAGTCAGACCTCCGATAATGCCAATGTATGCTTTGTCAGAATCAACAGAAAATATTCCCGGAAATATAAGTGCAGACATTGCGGTATATGGGATCAGTTTTAAAAATCTTTCTATTTTCGGACAGAAATTCATTTTATCAATGAATACGGCAGGAAGTAAGCGAGGAATATATGTAACAACCGACATACCCAAAATCAATAATAAAATATTAGTGTTCATTGGATTCCTCCAATTCGTCAGGCGGTTTCACAAAAAATACTCCGGCTGCTGCACAAATTAAAGTGGAAAGAATAAGTGCCCAACTTGAGTCCATACATTTTGTAAAAATTGAATTCATTAGGGCAGTTATGATAACTAAGATTCCTAACTTTAAATTTCCTTTTAAACTGGGGACTAAAAGTCCTATAAACAGTGCATATAATGAGATACCGAGACTAGCAGAGATAACATCAGGTAAAACAGAAGATGCTACTGTACCTATTGCAGATCCACCGATCCATGATAAATAAGTACCGGTAATTAATCCGAGAAAATACACAGCAGAGCAGTTACACTCGTGTTCTGTTGTAAAAATTGCGAAGGATTCATCTGTAACTCCGAAGGTAGCCAAAAT
>CABUCT010000084.1 GCA_902490145.1 uncultured Oscillospiraceae bacterium | reverse complement strand
GATAAAACGTGGCAGAAAGGCAAAACGGGATTCCCGGAAACCGAAAAGCTGCTTTCGGAAAAACATCCGTTTTTGGTTTGAAGCACCGTATCTTCAAGCTTTCCAAACGGAGTAACAGGCAAAAAGTTTACGGGGTTGAAGGGTAAAAAACCTCTTGTGAGATTTTCGGCATTTTTCGGAGCGATGAATGCTGCTGAAAAATATACTGCTTCAAGAGCCGGAGCAGAAACGGTTTCTTTGTTTATGACAAAAGCTCCGTCGGAAATATAACATTCTGAGGTTTTAAAAAGTTCATCTGTGTTTGTGATAATGCACAGATCAAATTTCATTCCAAAACTTGAAAGCAGCCGTTTTAATTTGATAAGTGGAGCAATTTTATCACAGTCGCTTTGATCAAAATATTCCACAACCACAATTGGAAGATCTCCTGAGATTCCGAGTGACCAAAGATCTCCGAGCGAGAAAACGGTTTTGGGAATAAGATCTTTTTTGAAGCTTCTTTCACCAAGTATCAGAGAGGGAATAAGCTTTTGACCGATTTGTCCTTCAATACTTCCGTCCGAAAGTATTGATGACACACCATTTTGCGGAAGAAGTTCTTCCTCTCTGCACATTAAAAGATTCCTAAGTGCTTCATCCTCAGTGGCCGCCGAAGAAATGATAAAGTTAATATTGCTTTGTGAATGAGGAGATAAGCTTATCGGAATTTTAATGTCACAGCATGTGTCCGGAACGCCGTTTGAATTATTATTTAAAATGATGGATTCTAAAAATGATTTTGTGCCGTAAGGTCGTTTCAGGACTTCTTCTCTTGAACAGTTATATTCGAAAATTTCATTGTTCGAAAAACCCACTGCAATTGACATTGGGGTCTCGTTTTCTCTTGTCCTTCGTGTGAAAACAAGTGCATTGTATTCTTCAAGGAATTTGCTTTCTATAAACATTCTTCCAAATGCAGGGTGTGCAAGACTGTCGTTCTTTTCAAGCATGCATGGCTCAAAATATATCATGAGGTCGGCCGTTATACGTTTTCCGCTTCGATTGTGAATCTTAAAGCTCCTTATTTCGCAAGGAAGATTTTTATGAATCGATACCGACATGCCACCCTCTAGAAACGGGTTTTTGGCATAAAAAGCACAGTATGACGGAGTAAATTCGGCTCTTACAGAAGCGGATTTAGAATAATCTGGAGCGGCGGTAAAGGCAAAACTCAAACCATTGCATGAAAGTCCCGCAAGCAGACCTTGAGGATTCATAAGCGGATCGATTGTAGGACGATAGACTTCGTATCCGCGATACTTACAACATGTAAGTCCGCTGTCTGAAATAACAAGGTTTAGTTCTCCGTTTGAAAGCAGATGGATTTTCGGAGAAATTGGTGAAATTGAATCTAATTTTTCCACTGATGTTACTGCACGTCCGTTCTTTTCAGGAATTTCCGGTTCAATATATCTTTTATAAACGCCGGTGCCGTCAGGAATTTTTTCAAGGAGCAAGATCTGACCCTTGCCCATTTTTCCTGCCATGAATCTTTTGCAGAGAATGTTGTCAAAAAGAGCATTTTCAACGGCACATATACTCATACCGATATGATGAGCCATATAGCTTCGTACAATTGCAAAAGGCAAAGTGCCTCTTCGCGATGCAGTGAAATCGGCTGCCTCATAAAAACCGCAGCTTCCCGACATGCCCATTTCTTTTAGCAAAGCCAGGTTCTTAAGTGATGAATAGGGAAGATGAGGCAATGCCAAAAATGATGAATAAGGAGAAACAACATATTCATCATTTAAATGTCTTTTAAGACCCAAACGCTGTATTCCGTGGGCTTTGTATTGATAGCTCAATCGGTTGTCAAATGCATAAAAACCGCTTTCCGAACATCCCCAGGGACGATCGAAGCTTTTGGCACGTTTTTGCTGACAAAATGCACAAAAACGCAGTGCCTCAAATGCAAGCGTGTCGGGATAGGTGGGAAGCAGAAGGGCCGGCATATAGTATTCAAACATAGTACCTGTCCATGAAACAGGGCCGGAAAATCCTTTGTACGATGTGAGAGTTCTTCCCAAAGCACCCCAGTGTTTTTTAGGGACCTGGCCGCTCGCTACTGCAAAAAAGCCGGTCATTCGTGCTTCGCTCATCAACAGATCATAATAAGAATTTGACATTTTACCGGTATCCAAATCATATCCGATGTGAAATAGGTTTCGTTGTTTGTTGTAAAATACTCTCAGATCGGTTTTATCTATGATTTCTCTTATTCTTTGTCTGAGATTATACGCTCTTGGATCTGCAACCGAAGAAAGCCCGTTATATAGTGCTTCCATACAACATACAAAGTTGCCTGAATCCACGGTTGAGCAGTATTTAGGATCTAAGGTTTCAAGAGTCTTTGTATTGTACCAGTTCAGTAAATTTCCGTGGAATTTTTCTAATTTTTCAATTGAATTCATGGTGTTTTCGATTCTTCTCAGCATTTCGTCAGAATCAATTATTCCCATGTCGCAAACACAGAGAAAGGACAACAGCATAAGTCCGATGTTTGTTGGAGAAGTGCGATGTGCAATGGCATAAACAGGTGATTTTTGAACATTGTCGGGCGGTAAAAAATTATCCTCTTTACCTGCGTATTTATCATAAAAATGCCACATTTCAGCAACATATGAGATAAGCAGATCTCGCTGATTTTGAGAAAGATTGTATTTTTCTCTTATTGTTTTTTTGCTTGTGAAATAGATTACAAACGGACACAGGAAGAAAAGACCGCCTAAAATCTTGAACTTGATTCCGAAAAAGAACATAAGGATGACACCGAATGCAAGTGACGCGGCACTTTGAGATATGCAGTATAAAAGAGAATCTTTTGATAAACGATCGGCGTCTGCAGCCGTGGTCCACTCAAGCAGTCGCTTTTTTGAAATGAACTGTCTGTAAAGTCCAAGCGTTGCTCCGGACAATGCTACCAGTGCGGAATCGGTCAGAGTTATAAGATTAAATAATGCACGAACAAGCTGGTTTTTGGCGTTCGGCAAAGCATTTGAGTAATATTTTTGCGTCAGCATTGAGATTCCGCCTGACATTATAGAGAGTAGGCATGAGAACAGTTCTTTAAAACAAATTCCTAGGATCGCTATTGTGATAAGAAGGGCAGAGATGTCTTTCAAAAACAGTGCCGCAACAATCGCCGCAAGGCACATAAGGGGAATAACGGCTCTTACGATGTTGTCAGAAAGAAAAATTTTGTTGAGTCTGACTATCGGGTTCTTTTCTTTTTTTCCGTTAATAACGATATCGGGGAGAAGCCAAAGTACATTTTGAAAATCTCCTCTTATCCAGCGTTTCTGACGGTTGTTAAAGCCTGACATATTTGTAGGACATCCGTCAATAAGCTCTACATCTGAAAGAAGACCGCAGCGGAGGTATGCCCCCTCCAAAATATCGTGACTGAGAACTCTTTCGGTTGGAATTGCTTTGTCAAGACAGGTGTAGAAAGCATTTACATCCACAAGGCCTTTACCTGCAAAAATCGACACACCGAGCATATCTTGATAATGGTTTCCGTTGAGTGCGTTATAAGCACTTATCCCACCGCTTCCGCTCATGATTCGGGAAAAAAGCGTTTTCGAAGCACTGCTGACATCGGTAGAAACCAAAGGTGCGAGAATTCCGAAACCACCGTCCACAATATTTTTATCGGCATTTATACGAGGCTTATTAAGCGGGTGAATAGCAGCCGAAACCATTTCCGAAGCAGTGTTTAGCGGAAGTTTGGTATCGCTGTCCAACAGTATCAGATATTTAACCCTTTTTAAAAAATCAACATCGCCAAAGGCATTTGCAAATGTGTTTTTCCCGGTTTTAATAAAACGAACAAGCTCGGTGATTGCTCCTCGTTTTCGTTCCCATCCTGAGTATGATCCCTGGGTTTTAATTTTTACTCTTTTTCGAACAAGAAGTATGAATTTATTTGAATATTTCTGATTTAACTTTGAAATCTCTCGTTTGATAGCTTCTATAGATGCTCTGTCGTTAGGAGTTGTAGGCATTTTTGACTCTTTTAGATCGGCAAGAAGACAAAACCGTATTTCTCCGTTGTTATTAGCTTTGTAAAGCTCTTCAAGATCTTCACAAACCTTTTTTGCATTTTGCGGAGAAGGAACGATGGAAGAAACCGTAACCAGCGTTTCTGCATCTTTCGGAATAGTATTATCAATATCCATTCGCGGCATAAAATAAGGTTTTGTGCCGATCATAAAAAGCCATTCGATTATAGGTCTGAGAATTTCGTGTATTGGGATATATATTATCCACCCTAAGAACCAATATCCCGTAAGGAAAGTTATAAGCGAAGAAAAAATCATCGGAATAAAAACTCTGGCTCCGATAAATAAATATCCCTTTATTTTTAACTTCTTTCTTTCTTCGGTCTTTTCGGTGAGATAATAACCGATGTGACGTTTGAAATCTTCCTTTTCCGATCGGGCTTTTTCCAAAATCGATTTTGCATATTCTTCTTCGGAAATTTTTTGTTTTGCTGCAAATAAAGCACATTTTTTTCGATAAAAAGCCTTAGTTTCGGGAGTCATGCGGGTGTATTCGCCTGTCGGATCGGCCGCAAAGATTTTTTCTGATGCGGAAAAAACGAGTGATGAGATTTTCTCCATCGAGCTGCGTAATGAAAACAAGGCCTTTACGGAACAGGCCATCAGATTTTCATCATTAGTTTTTACTGCTTTAACGGCAGATTCCACGGAGCAAAAGACAATTGTGGAGGGAATGGCCGAAAGCTCGGCACTGTCAAGCCAGTCCGGCTGTGCAGACAATAAAGTAATAAGACTTTCTTCGAGGTTCTCCGAAAGAATCGCTTCACTGCAAATTGAGTATATTTTCTGCATTTTTTCACTGTTTAGAAGTGGTTTCTGATTTTTGAAAAATTCGCATGCATTTTGTCCGCCTTGTTCCAAAAGATGAATGTTGTCAAGCAACCATTCACTTACATTCGAACTCTTCCTGCAATTATTTTTTAAAAATCTGATATTATTTTGTAAAGCAGTTCTGTACTTCTTGATTTTCATTTTCACCATTTCCTTAATGTGCGGGAAGAACGACATAAAACACTTAAGGCCGAATTTTTACGGCTTTGTTTGATTTTTGTCGGAATAACCGCAGATCTGAGTAAAACAGACTTTGATTTTTTATATTTCATATTATTTCCGACAAAGTGCAATTAAATTCAAAAATGCTATGATTATCCGAAATCAAATTGCATCTTAATTTAAAATAGAAAATATCGTTGATGTACTTGAAAGTTTTTGCATTATATAGTATACTAATTTAAATATATAAACTCGGGGGATTTAAACTTGTCTGCTGTGCAAAATTTTAATAAAATTTTTATAGATATTGCTGAAATAAACAGGCAGAATGACTTGTGTGAAAGAGTACGTGAACTTCTTTTTTCACGATACGGAAGAACTCCGGTTGCTTGCGTAAGGGTATATGGATGCCAGCAAAATGTGAGTGACGGTCAAAGAATTGAAGGTACTCTTAAAAAAATGGGCTTCGAATTTTGTGAAAATTCAGATGATGCGGATCTTGTGCTCTTCAATACCTGTGCAGTAAGAGGTCACGCAGA
>CABUCT010000083.1 GCA_902490145.1 uncultured Oscillospiraceae bacterium | reverse complement strand
TTATCATTTTCTAATTTAAAATTCTCTTGCTGAGATAAAATTTCTGCATCAGGACATGTGTTTTTAAACTCATCCAAAATTCTTTCACGAGCCTTTTCTATCGCTTCTTCCTCAGTATAAGTTACCGATTGAGGCGTGGTTTCGTAAAATACTGCGGTAGTTTTTCCTATAGGTAAAGTTTTTCCTAAAATTTTAAGATTATCCCGCGATATTTCCTTTTCATAATTCCCGTTTACTCCCTGAAAATACAAGGGTATATTAAGTCCAAAAAAGTGCAGTATACTTCTTTTTCTATTTTTTCCGTTTCGAACATCAACAGTTTCACAAACAGGTATTTCAGAAACCAACTTATGATTTGTCTCTGCCATAATTGTAGCAGATGAACTTTTTAATACTGTGCTTCCGTTTGAATATTCCACCGTTCCGCTTACTAAAAGTTCACCCTTTACTACTGCATCTCCAACCTTTACAGCTTCTTTTCCCGAGTTTACCTGAATTGAAGTTATTACACCGTCACGAGATGCTATTATATTTGACGGCTGATTGTTTTTAAATTCAGGAGCATATACTCGCTCTTTTAAGTCTATATTAAGGGTTGTGCCTATAGGATTTAATGACATCCATGAAATATCGGGATATTCAAGCATTATAACTTGACGGATATTTGGTTCATCTATTTTTGACAGCCTTGCACCCACATATATACCGTTCTTTTCAAGCACTCTGTCAAGCTCATCACGTGATATATTTTTTATTCCCGAAACATTGATATTCCACACAAATCCCGACAGAAAAAATATTACTGCAAAAAACATAAGTATGCCTGCAAAAAATCCGACTCTTAAACGATGCTGTCTTATAAAAAACGGGAATCCCGCCTTTTCTTTTATTCGCATTTTTACAAAAGCCGAACGGGCATCCTGTCTGAGTCTTTTATACTCGGATGCCCGTACCATAGCAGTAAAGCCGTTTTCGGAATATCGGATGTTCCATATATCCCTACGCTTTGAAGCACAAAGATTTAAAAATCTTTCGGGAAATCCTCCGGTTACTTCAAATTTTGCATAACCTTTTAAATATGATAAAACTTTAAGAAACATAGCTAAGATCACCCCTTAATTAAATTCTACCGAGGAAAAACTACCCTCGATTTCTGCATGATCTTTGTCATATGCCCTTATAAGCATACCCGATCCGGAAAAGGTAATGCGGCTTTTACCCATATTAAGTTTAATTGTTGTTTCGTCATATTCAAGTACGCCTCTACAGCCATCCACCACTGCTTCTCGATTGCCGTAAAGTTCTATCTTTCCCTCTGAAAACACAGATACGCTTGCCTTTAACGTATCATAAACAGCATTTCTCTTTTTACCTTTTGAATTATCGGACATAAACCCGCTCACCTCTCATAAATTATTATGAAAGGTTAAGCTGTTTTATGAGGTGTTTTACATCTTGATTAAAACCGAATAACAAGAAAAATCAAATTACTGAAGGACGGTAAAGAAGTTGAGAAAATTTTTCTCAATTTTTTCTTTAGATCTTGTCAACTCAATATAAATTTATCTTTTATTAAGCTCTGATGCTATTTTTTCGGCAAATTCATCAGCCTTCTTGAAGTTCATCGATTTTATATAAAAGCTTTCCATCATATCATGAATTTCTTTTGCTTCACTTAAATAGTTGCAGGCTTCTTTTATGAGTTCATCCGCCGCACGACGGTTAAAGCTTAATCTTTGGCGATGTTCGCGTATCTGACTGCTGTTTCTAAAACGTCGTGCGTGTATCTTTCGTTCTGTAACCGACTCCACCGGAAGATAAGAATTTGATGTACAAAACGCAGTTTTAATAGATGGAATTATGATATGATCAATCTTCCTGCTTGGACTCATTGCACATGGACAGGTTATTATATCAAGACCCTTTTCAAGGGCATTTTTACGCAGCACCGACATTATAACCGATGATGTTCCGCCGTATTCATCTTCGATGGCAAATATTCTGTCACATAAAAGCGTCAACGTATGTTCAAAAAAGATTATACCTTTTGGAGTAATACCGCTTAAAAATCTCCGTGTTTCCTTTCCTTCTCTGTTCTCGCCCGAAGGCAACACGGATTTTGAAAGCCGTTCGGCAAATTCCTGAACCTTGTCTAGATCAGTACACTCACAATCAATGGCAAAGCTGTCATCTATAAGCCCTGATGTTGCCTTAATAAATCTCGAAGCCTTTAAATGAAGTTCCTTATTTGCTTTAAAAAGCGGAAGAATATCTGCAGCTAACCCTTCCAGCATATCGCAATTAAGACAATCTCCAAGAGCTATTACTCTTTCGCTTACGCCCGGATAGTTTGCTTCCATAACATGAGGAGCCGTTCCGTCGCAAACAGCAGCCTTAATATTCGGGAAAATTACTGCATCAAGTGAATCGGGATCAGATGAACAATAAAAAATTTCGGGTTTAAACCCTTTTTCTTCTGCAAAAGATGAAAGCTTCTTCATAAGAGTTGACTTTCCTGTTCCCGGTCCGCCTTTAAGTATGTACATTCTGTCACCATTGAACGGATCGTATAAGTTATCAAAACAAGAATAAAAACCCTCTCCTGAATTTGCTCCCGCAAAGTATGTGGGAAGCCTGTCTGATACTTGGTCAAAACGATTTTCAAGCATAAAAACAACACCTCTGAACAGTATTTTAATAACATACTATTCAGAGATGCTTTTCTCAGTTACTTATTTATAAACTATGCTTGTCCGTTATTATTTTTCACAGGTTTTAAATACAGTGATTCATAATGCTTGAAACTTTCATTATATTCACTGCTTGTTCCGGAATGTACACGATTTAAATGTTCGTGAGCATCAAATGTATTTTGCGTGGAAGCTCTTTGGAGCATATGTACTGCAATATTAGAGCAATGGTCAGAAATTCTTTCAAGGTTTGTAACGGCTTCCACAAATGAAATCCCCGCTTTAACCGTACATTTTCCACTCTGTAAACGTTCTATATGACGAATTGTTAATTCTTCTTTCAATTCGTCTATAACTTCTTCAAGCGGTTCCACACTGCAAGCTCTTCTGCAATCATTTGTCTTATAGCTTTTAACCGTTATATCCACAACTTGTTTAGCCGCCGCAAACATTTTTTCAAGCTCAAACTTTGCTGCATCAGAAAATTCAACCTTATTGCTAAAATTGTACTCGGCAACATCATAGATATTAACACAGTAGTCTCCTATACGCTCAAAATCCCCAACCGTGTGCATAATTTCAGTGGCAGAACGTGTTTCGGATTCTGTCAGACTATGATTTGTAACCTTAACCATATACTCATTGATCATGGTTTCTGCCTTATCTAAAAAATGTTCATTTTCTTGCAATTCATTTTCAAGATGCTGATCGTATTGCTTTATCAGCTTTTCAGCAATGATAAGGTTTTCTTTTGCAGTCTCTCCCATAGACGAGATAATTCTATGAACCTGTTCAAGAGCAATTGAAGGAGTTTTTGTGAAACGATCTTCCAATATTCCAAGCTCTTGATTTATCTTTGACTTGTCAACATCTTTAATAATAAAACCAGAAATTTTGATAATCACAGATGTAAGAGGCAATAAGACCAATGTTGTGAAAAAGTTAAAGAATGTGTGTAAATCAGCGACATTTCCTCGATTAAGTGTTTTTATCCAAAGAGCATCGGGAATGATATTAAGAGAACGAGTTGAATAAATCACAACAAGGAACATTATAGCTCCGAAAACATTAAACATAAAATGAATTAGAGCCGCACGCTTTGCCTTTTTATTTGTTCCGATACATCCAAGCCAAACCGTAAAACATTTTCCGATATTTTGTCCAAGTATAATCGGAATCGCCATCGAAAAATTCACAAGACCGGTTGACGACATTGCCTGCAAAATACCAACCGATGCAGAAGAACTTTGAATTATCATGGTGAGCAGCATTCCTGCCAACATACCCAAAAGCGGATTTTGGAAACTTACCATAAGTTGTTTGAAGGATTCATTTTGTGCAAGAGGTGAAATGGACTGTTCCATAAGCACCATTCCAAAAAATAATATTCCAAATCCCAAAAGTGCATGTGCTAAATTTTTAGTATTGCGTTTTTTCGCAAACAAAAGGATAAGTGAGCCTAATAAAACAATGAACGGAGCAAATCCGCTGGGTTTAAATAATTTCAAAATAAAAGCACCGTTCCCCAAATCGCCCAGTCTTAAAATCTGACCGGTTACGGTGGAGCCGATGTTTGCACCCATAATTACTGGAATAGCTTGGCTGAGTTTCATGATTCCGGCATTAAGAAATCCGATTACCATTATGGAAGTTGCCGCTGAACTTTGAATAATTCCGGTAACAAGCGTTCCCAATGTAACACCTTTAATCTTGCTGTTTGTAAGTTTTTCTAAAATTTTTTCAAGACTGGCACCGGCCATTTTTTGAAGTGATTCACTAAGAAGGTTCATTCCAAACAGGAACATGCCAATTCCACCAAGCAGAGTCATTATTTTCTCAAATCCTAGCAAAAACCTCACCATCCATTTTATTCAAAATTATATTATAAATTTTTCATTAGACTATACCTTGCAAAACTTTTAAATTAATCTTTACTTATCAATCTACTACATTCTTAGACCATTTTCAAGCATTTTTTCCGTCAGTTCCTGTTTTTCTTGTAAGCATACAAAAAAACACATGTTTTTGTTCATAATATTGTGGTAAAATTTAAATCCGCCGACCGTGATAAAAATCAGCAGACGACGGATTTTCATTTAAAAATTACTTTCAGAATTTGGATTTATCACAAGGATTATTTACTATTCCGAAAATTGCCATAATATTACCCACAATTCCGGACCATTCAGGAAGCTGTGGAAAACTCGGAACCAATATTGTAGAATAAATAAGGCCAATCAAAGAGACCCATAATATAGGACTTTTAAATCTGTTAAGCAATGTTTTCATTTTTTCCTCCTTATTACTGTTTACCGGTCGATTTCTTTAGAATTTCATGTGCATCAGAAGCAGTAACTTTACCGTCTGAATCCATATCGGCACGCTGTTTTTGTTCATCAGTAAGTGTAACTTTACCTACAGATGCCTGTAAAGCAGTCAATGCATCTGCTGCACTGACCCTTCCGTCACCATCTACATCTCCCTTTGAAGAATATGGGTCGGAAAATGAAATTCCAAAATAATCGCATAAAGCTCTTGCAGTGTATTCGGCTAATTTACGCATATTCTGATGAAGCCAATTTGCATCTTCTTTGTTGTCATGGAAAACCAATTCCTCGTATACAGTAGGTGCAATCGTATCTTTCAATTCATACAAATCACTGCGTTCATTAAGCACAATATTATAGGGATATATTTTCTTTCTGTATTCAATAATCTTATTTGCTATTGCTCTGCCCTTTGCACTTGAAGGAAAAATCATGGGACGGCTTCCCTTTACTGTACCGTTTGAAGCATTTGTATGAGTAACATAATGAAGATCAGGCTTATATGAATTTGATTCTGCTACTGCTTTTTTCATAAGTGCTGTTCCATCTTCATCAGAGCCGGGCGTTCTTCGAGGTCCACGCTTAAAATCAATACCGCAAGCCTTTAAATATACCTCTAGCTCATCACAGTATTGATTTCCATGCAAAGTTTCGTTACACTCCTTTGAATATGAGCATTGATTCCAACGATGATACGGTGGAGAAATATATATTTTCGGCATTATTTCACCTCCCTTTATAACAATATATGCACTGACAGTTATCTTGTTTGATAACAGCAATAGGAGTTAAAATAAAAAAGGTTGCACAAAATCATGCAACCAAATTTAAATAAAATTAAAAAATTC
>CABUCT010000082.1 GCA_902490145.1 uncultured Oscillospiraceae bacterium | reverse complement strand
TTATAATTTATTATATTTTTTAGTATTATAGTAGGATTAAACCGCATAGAGAAAAATGTTTTGGCACAAAGATACGTGAAAGCATTTATTGTAAAGACTTATCAACACGACGGTTTTTCCAATTTTGTTGATTCATTTTTCAAAAACATTTTGTTTCACAAATCGGATGGGTATCTGAAACAAGCATATTTCATAGGATTTTGGTTTCAGAGAAGTCCGCAAGTTTGACGAATGTGAATGCTTACAAGCCAAAAAGTCACCGATAAATACGCTTCATTTCGGGAATTTTCTTCCTATCCGGTTTAAACCTAATTTGAAAGGGTGTTAGGAAATGAAACAGTATTCTGCGGAAAAGATCAAAAATATAGCCGTAGCAGGCCACGGCGGAAAGGGCAAAACAAGTCTTTGTGAGGCAATGCTGTACTTAAGCGGTGCAATTGACCGTCTCGGCAAGGTGTCCGATGGAAATACGGTCATGGATTTCGACCCTGAAGAAAAAAAGCGGGCGGCGTCGATATCAACTGCGGTTGCCTCTGCCGAATGGAACGGAATTAAGCTTAATCTGATTGATACTCCCGGTATGTTTGATTTTGCCGGAGGCATGTGTGAAGGTATGCGTGCGGCCGGAACAGCCGTAATAGTGATATCGGGAAAGTCCGGAGTGGCAGTGGGTGATGAGAAAGCATATAAGGCGGCTAAAAATCAGAATGCAGCCAAGTTTTTCTTTATTTCAAAAATGGATTCCGACAAAGCGAATTTTGATAATGCATTGAATTCGCTGATCGAACGTTTTGGAAATAATGTCTGCCCGATAGTTGTTCCTATATCAGAAAATCATCACGTTAAAGCATACGTAAATCTTCTCACGGGCAAGCAGCTGACATATGAAAACGGAAAATCAATCGAAACTGATGCAGATCTTGCACCTTTTGAAAATTATATTACTCAGCTTAACGAAGCAGTGGCAGGCACAGATGAAGAACTTATGGAAAAATATTTCGGCGGCGAAAAATTCACTCATGACGAGCTTGTGAAAGGGGTTTCGGCCGCTATCAAGGCGGGCGAGCTTGCTCCGGTATACTGTGGCTCGGGGCTCACTATGGAGGGTGTTGACCAGCTTCTTAACGGATTGGTCGAATATGCACCGACAGCTGTGGACAAGAGTAATGAACCTGCCGATAAAGCAGGTGAAAAGATAGAGCTTAAAGCTGATGAAGACGGACCGTTTGTTGCAGTTGTATTTAAAACCATTGCAGACCCGCAGGTTGGCAAACGATCATATTTTAAAGTCATTTCGGGCAAGATCTCAGCTGACAGCCAGGTGCTGAACTCTCGAACAGGTGAGATTGAGCGTATAAGTAAGCTTTATTATATAAAAGGTGCAAAAACCGAAGAAACAGGTGAGATCGTTGCGGGTGATATAGGATGTGCCTCAAAGCTTTCGGGAGTTAAAACGGGTGATACTCTTTGCACTGCCGGAAGTGCTATGACTGCTCGCCCGATCGTTTTCCCTGAACCCTGCCTTTCTATGTGTATAAAGCCGAAGAAAAGAGGAGACGAAGACAAAATCGTTACAGGCCTTAACCGTTTGATCGAAGAGGATCCAACTATATCTCAACATGCAAATCGTGAGACCCACGAACAGATTGTTTCGGGACTTGGAGAGCAGCATTTAGATGTAGTAGTATCAAAGCTTTTATCAAAATTCGGTGTTGAAGTGGAGTTGTGCATACCGAAGGTGGCATACCGTGAAACCATTCGAAAGAGAGTTGAGGTACAAGGGAGGCATAAGAAACAGTCGGGCGGTCACGGACAGTTTGGTGATGTTTGGATAAGATTTGAGCCATCGGCATCCGAAGACCTTGAATTTGCAGAGGAGGTTTTCGGCGGTTCGGTTCCGAAGAATTTCTTCCCTGCTGTTGAAAAAGGACTGCGTGATTGCATGCAAAAGGGAGAGCTTGCAGGGTATCCTGTTGTTGGAATAAAAGCAACCCTTTATGACGGGTCATATCATCCGGTCGATTCTTCCGAGATGTCATTCAAAACTGCAGCCGCACTGGCGTTTAAAAACGGATTCGCCGCTGCAAATCCGACTCTTCTCGAACCGATAGGAATGTTAAAGGCACTTGTCCCCGGAGATAATATGGGGGACGTAATGGGCGACATAACAAAGCGTCGAGGCAGAGTTCTCGGAATGAATCAGGGTGATGATGGTATGCAGGTCATCGAAGCAGAAGTTCCAATGGCGGAAACTGGTGATTTCGCCACGGTACTTCGTTCCACAACACAGGGCAGAGGATCGTTCTCTCTGAATTTTGAGAGATATGAGGAAGCACCGCAGCCTGTGGTGGATAAGGTTGTTGCCGAAGCAAAAGCCAAAGGTGATGTTGAATAAAACTGAAAATAAAAAAGGTCTTTCCCTTAGAGGGAGAGACCTTTTTCATACAATTTTGAAACGAGGATATCTGTGCCGTTACTTAGCATTGGTTTTCACATCAAATAAGAAAAGCTTTGGCCAAAGAAAAATAAATCAGCAGCGTGATAGCGTCTACAATAGTGGTAATCATCGGACCTGCCATGAGAGCCGGATCAAGCTTAATGGCTTTTGCCAAGATCGGCAAGGTGCAGCCAATACATTTTGAAACCACGATTGAGCACAGCATGGAAGCACATACTACTAAATACATTTTCGGATTAAAGCCGGCAGAACCGCCGAGAATGGACATTCGTGCAAAGTTTGCGGCGGCAAGCAAAAAGCCGCATATTAAAGCCACGCGAAGTTCTTTTAACAAAACTTTGAAATAGTCTTTAATATTAATCTCACCGAGGGCAAGACCGCGAATGATAAGAGTCGAGGTTTGGTTTCCGGCATTCCCTCCGGTGTCCATAAGCATCGGAATACAGGCGGTAAGTCCGGCAAATGAAGCAAGCATGCCTTCAAAGCTTTCAATAATTCCGCCTGTGAATGTGGCGGAAATCATTAGTATCATAAGCCATAGAATACGGCTTTTTGCAAGCTTGAAAACTCCGGTTTTAAGATATTCATCGTCAGACGGAGTAAGAAGGGCCATCTTCTCAAAATCCTCGGTGGCCTCATCTTCGATAATGTCGACGATGTCGTCGATGGTGACGATTCCCACAAGCCGTCCCTCGTTGTCAACGACAGGAACGCTGAGCAGGTCATATTTTCGGGCAATTTCGGCAACATGCTCTTGGTCGTCAAGAGTTCCAACCGAAACAATGTGTTCGGTTTCGGTGGTTATATCAATAATTCGTGCATCTTCATCGGCAAGAAGCAGCCTTCTCAGCGGAAGAACTCCCACCAAATGGCGAAAATCATCGATAACATAACAGGTATAAATCGTTTCTTTATCAAGGCCCGTTTCACGAATAATTTTAATAGCTTCAGCTGCGGTTATTCTTGAATGGAACTCCACCATCTCAATGGTCATAACGCTTCCGGCGGAATTTTCGGGATATTTCAAAAAGCGGTTAATAATACTTCTGGTTTCGCTGCTGGTGTTTTTAAGCACACGCTTTACCACACTTGCAGGGACTTCTTCCAAAAAGTCAACGGCGTCGTCAACATACAATTCTTCAACCAAAAGTCCAAGCTCGACATCGTTTATGGAAGAAACGATGCTGGTCTGGGTTTCAGTTTCAAGATATGCAAAAACGTCAGCCGCCAAATCCTTTGGAAGAATACGGAAAATGAGAATAAGCTTGTCTTCGTCAAGCTGAGTCATAAATTCCGCCACATCGGCACTGTTCATTTGAACAAGATGTTCACGCAGCTCTTTAAAACTGTTGTTTTCCAACAGCTCAAAAAGCTGATCAAAAGAAAAAGCTTCCATTTTGACACCTCAATTTTACTGAAATCAAAGCAAAACAAAGCATCAAAACAAAAGCTGTCAAATCAAAAATCCGTCACTCATAAACAGAAAGTGATGACGAGCACTTGTTTTGTCGCTTTGAACGCTGTTTATTAATACTTCGTCCGGGGACGGACAAACTATCGCTATCCAACAAGGCTCACCTCACAATCATAATCTTATAATTTATAATACTCCCTAAGCCCTTTAAAGTCAACCGAAAAAATTAAGGGAAAAGAAAAAAATAATTAGAAAATTGTTTGAAATTCGGGGCATATGTGTTATTATATAACTAAGGTAATATAACATTAGGGAAGTGTGCCTTTTTGAATAAACAGGCACTTCCAAAAAAGGATTTTATTATGGAAAAAGAAACAAACAGAGCAAATATTCCCCGCGAGGATGTAGTTTGCGGGCTTAATCCCGTATATGAAGTTTTAAATTCCGGCAAGGAAATCGACAGTATACTGGTTTCCGGAACCGACAGGGTCGGCAAGGCGGGGAAGATACTTTCGATGTGTGCCGAAAGACGGCTGCCTGTTAAAGAGGTTTCATCAAAAAAACTTGATTATATGTGCTGCGGAGCAAATCATCAGGGAATCGTCGCTATACTCACACAGGCGAGATTTTGCAGTGTGGAAGATATTTTAAAAGCGGCGGCCGATAAGAATGAGGCTCCGTTTATAGTTATATGTGATGAGATCGAAGATCCTCATAATATGGGAGCGATCGTAAGAACTGCTGATGCTGCAGGGGTTCACGGGATTATTATTCCGAAGCGAAGAAGTGCCCCTTTGTCGTTTGCTGCGTCAAAGGCGGCGGCGGGAGCACTTGAATATGTACCGGTTGCAAGAGTCTCAAATTTGGCTCAGGAGATTGAAAAACTCAAAAAACAAGGCATATGGGTTTACGGTGCGGATATGAACGGAACTGATTATCGCGAACCTGATTATTCGGGTGGCTGTGCTTTGGTTGTGGGCAACGAGGGCAGTGGTATCGGACGTCTTATAAAAGAAAAATGCGATATGCTGGTAAGCCTACCAATGAAAGGTAACATTAATTCATTGAATGCCTCTGTTGCAGCCGGGATTCTTATGTATCATATTTCCGGCACAAGGAAGTAGAGTTAAAGCTAAGGAGAAAGTTTATGAAGGATAATGAAAAAATAAATATAGACGATATATTAAGCGAATTTTCTCCGAAATTTCAAAACTCCGATCAAAGGGAAAAACGCATTTCAGAGGATGATATGGATGCACTTTTGTCCGAATTGCTTGGTGAATCGCCTTCGAAAAAAGCTGAATTCGGCGGAGACAATATTCTTCATCATGACGATCATGTCTCTAATGTAGAAACGATTAAAGGCGAAGGGGACTCCGCGTCTGAAGAGATAAACGGCAAACGAGATTTTTTGTCTGAAAACGAGTCTTTCAAAAATGAAGATGATTCAGACAAAATCGAAAAAACGGATAATAAAGAAGTAAAAAGACATATTCGGGAAAATCAGAAAAACAATGATGAAGTCGTTCACAAAAGAGAAGAGAGTCTGCCTGAAAACTTTGAAAAAGCAAAAAACACTGAACAAGAAACGTCTTATATATCTGAAAGTGATCCATTGAAAAATAATGAAAATCTGATCGAAAGCCTGCCAAGTTGGGAAGAACGTCACAGTGAGAAATATTTAAAGCAAAATCCCGATGATCCAATAAATAAAATTAAGGATATGAGCGGGGTAAAGGCTACCGAAGCATTTTTTGAAGGACTGAAAATAAGCGGCGGAATCGAAAAATCAAAAACCGATATAATTTATATAAGACAACCTGAACAGCCAACAAAAGTAATTCCTTTGGATGATTCACGAGCACAGATGAGGTTTGAAGATTTTGACAAGGAAGCCACAGGAGAATGGAATACTGCATTGGCAGCTGAAGAGAAAAAATCGTTTGAGGACGACAAGGAATATCATTCCGACAAGGATACCCTTGCAGTTGCAGACTGGCTTGCAAAAAACAAGCGGATAGTAAATGTTCAAAGCATACTTACTTTTGCCGCATTTTTAGTTTTGGCACTTTTGTCATTTTCAAAAAGTTTAGGACAGTTTTTTGATATATTTATTGATAATCCAAAGATTTATCTTATTACCTGCTCGGCAATAGTAGGATTTTCGGTCATTTTGAACTGTAACACCGTTTTTGGTGGGTTGTTCAAAATGTTCAA
>CABUCT010000081.1 GCA_902490145.1 uncultured Oscillospiraceae bacterium | reverse complement strand
CCATATTTACATCTCCGGGTTTGATAATCTTTACAGACGGATCGACGTTGTATAAAAGAGTTTCTTTTTGCTTTGGAGTTTCTGTACGTGTTCCGTAGATGTTGTCAATATAAAAATACACGATGGTTGCATCGGTACCATCCGGGTCTTTGGCACCGTCAAGTGCAAAGTAAAGACGCTGACAAATTGTTTTGGAAGTCTCACTGTTTTCAAAGGCGGGATCGGGAATTCCGGTACCGACATATCTCGGGTCAGAAGTCACAGCAAATTTGAAGTCTTCAACGGGCATAACTACATGATACCATTTGTGACCCTCAACCAAAACATTGTGACGATATAGATCGTGACCGTGCCAAGCGTCAACACTTCCACAGAAACAAAGAGCAAAGTCGGAAAAAAACATATCATATTCAGATGCAAAATCAAACTCGATATATTTATATTGGGTCATATCGACTCCGACGCCGGTGGAAGGATCTTTATCAATGAATGAGCCAGGCCAAACGAGGTTATGAAAAAATGATATTCTGTTTTGGAATGAAGCGAAAGCACTTGCTGATGATTTCCCTTCAGTAAATTTATTTACACCATTCTCCCATTTGCCGTTTTCAAGTCCTCCAAGAGCACCGCCCCAATCGTCGTTAATGCCGTTTCCGATTCTGTCTTCAGCTGAATACAGCATATCGGGAATGGTCTCCTTTTGCGGACGTGTGTTGGCCGAAACCGAAAAAATTGAAGAAATAACGATAGACAATATAAGTATCGTTGTAATTATTTTTTTCATAAATGTCCTCCTTTTTCTTTTTCAAAAAAAAGTTCAAGATATTCCGGTTCAAATTCACCGCAGGAAATATCTTTTATAATTTCCGAAAATCCGGTGCAGTTCTCATCAGGGAGAGAAATTGTAAGAGTAACATTTTCTCCAAAGTCAGATTCAATTATTTTCCCGCAAAATCTTGATAAAACAGATGGAACACGGCTGTATATGTTGTAGTTACAAACGAGGCGGCATTTCCTTAATTGTATCATTTTTATTATTCCGGCACTTTTAAGTGAGAGTGACGCGGCGGCGGAATATGCTCTGACAAGGCCGCCTGTACCGAGGAGAATGCCACCGAAATAACGCGTTACAACCACAACGCAGTTTGTGACTCCTTGTTTTTCCAAAATATCAAGAATGGGGACGCCAGCCGTGCCCGAAGGCTCGCCGTCATCGGAACATTGTTTGAAACCATCCGACAATAAGAAAGCAAAAACATTATGTCTTGCATCTCGGTTTTTAGATTTTATAGTTTCAATAAATTCCAAGGCCTCTTCTTTAGTTGAGACAGGGCAGACAGAACCGATAAATCTGGAACGTTTTTCAATGTATTCCTCAACGGCACAGTTTTCCACTGTGAAAAACCAAGATTTCAGTTGAATCCCTCCTCAAAAACAAACAACGACACCCTTAATATAAAGGTGCCGCTAAGTTTGTATGAATTACTTTGAAAGGTTAAAACGTTTGTTGAAACGCTCAACGCGACCGCCTGTGTCAACCAGTTTTTGTCTTCCGGTGAAGAACGGATGGCAATTTGAGCAGATATCAACACGAATATCCTTTTTGGTGGAACGGGTTTTGATCTCGTTTCCGCAAGCACACTTTATGGTCGTTTCTTCATAAGCGGGATGAATTCCTTCCTTCAAACCTGTCACCTCTTTCGATGAATTTACTAAATAACAAATATACTTTAGCATACCTAACATAAAATTGCAAGTATTTTTTTAATTTAATTCAAAGATTTTAATTGCCTCAGAGTTTTTATCCGAAATGTAAGTTATAGAAACAGACTCCCCATTTTCTGAAAAATCAGCCGATATGAATGGTGCAGATATATCTGAAAGAGGAGGGTCGAAATCTGAAATTACTTTATAATATGCCGCACGATTAAAGATATCTTGTACCATGATACGTTTTCCATCGGAGAAAACTACTTTAGTGTCAGTATCTGCAAGAACTGAGATAAATTTTGCCGAGCAAATGTTTTGTTCTGTATCATAATAAAATGTTGTGACTGAGGAGACACCCTCTCCGGCTTTTACTGCTACTTTAACGATTTTACTGTCTATTACAGAAATTTCAGGTTGCCTTGGAATGGTTGAATTGAAAAGAGTATTTCCGGTTTTATCAAAAATAGAATAGTTATATTTAATTTCGGATTCTTTGAAGATTTTGAAAAGTGTATCTTCGGCAACTGTTTCCCCAGAAACGGGTGGAGGTGTATTTGCATTGTTTTCTGTACAAGCAGAGAAAAGGAAAACAAAAATTAAAGAGACAGACAGAAGTTTTAAATATTTCATAAATACCTCTTTTATACTGTTTTTGCGGAGTTAAGTACACGGGAGGCAATGCTTGACGCAGCTCCAAGGCCTGATCCTGCATTTTCAACAACAACGATAAATGCATATGGTTTGTTTTCAGCTTGGCAAAATCCAACAAACCAAGAGTGGGGAGTGGCACCTTCTCCGATTTCCGCAGTTCCGGTTTTTGCACAGAGTTCCAGACCGCTGAAAGAAGAATCTCCGTACTTTACTTTAACGTTATTACGCATAAATTCTTGAAGGAGGATGGCATTTTCTCTGCTGAATTTTCGGCTTGAGCTTTTTGCTTCTCCGCGAATTTTAATTCCGCTGTTTGTGGTAATGTTTTTAACAATATGGGGAGAAACACATACTCCGTCATTGGCGATGGCACACATAAATGTCAGGTATTGAAATGGGTTGACAATGTCGTTGTATTGACCAATACCTGACCACCCAAAATCAATATCGTTGGCATCCGAAACGTTATATGAGCTTTGAGCACATTTGATGCCGTCCATAGTAATCTCTTTGTTAAAACCGATTTCTTCAGCAGTTTTGGTGAGTTTATCTCTTCCTGCATCCAAAGCTATTTGTGAAAAGGTTGCATTGCACGACTGAGCCAAGGCATTTTTTATTTTTATTGTGCCATGATGCTCAAGACAGCTTAGCCATTCGTTTTGTATTGTTACACCGTGTTCGCATTTGTACTCACGGCTGTCAAAATCCGAAAAGTTTTCAAGTGCACAAAGACATGTAACAAGCTTGAAAATTGAACCGGGAGTATACTTACCCGAAAGCAACCGATTAACAAAAACTCCCTTTCCGTTTTTTTCGGCATCAGCAGAAGGATTTTCGGGATCAAACGTGGGAGTACTGACCATGCAAATTATTTCACCGGTTTTATAGTTGCAGATACCAACCGTTCCTGCACGGTTACCCAGGGCACTCGCTGCTGTAACACAAAGATCAGAATCAATAGTTAACTTTATATTATTGCCTTCGCCGTTCATACTGTATGTACCGTTTATAATCTCATATCCAGTGAGCTCGGGCAAAAAGGCAGTGTGAATACCCGTGGAGACAAAACCTTCTAAATCCCCGACTGCATGAACGGTAGATCTTCTTATATTGGTATTTTGATTAAATGATCTTTTGCCGTCAACAGTCTGGGCAAGAACAACATCATTTATATCTGTGATCGTTCCGGCTTTTACGAGCTTGCCATCATAATAAATGTGTTGATTTGCAGGGTAGGTAGCCCATTTTGAACCAAAAACCGCAAGCTGACCATAGTGAAACAAAATACCTATCGAAAAAAGAATTGTTATCAGCAGAACTATGAATGATCGTGAAGCAGTTTGTTTCATATATGGCTTTTCCTTTCAATTTGAAGCATTTCAGGAGGATTTTCGGCACCTTTGAAAAATGCCATCATAATAAATGCGGCGACAAGGCTTGTTCCGCCTCTGCTGACAAACATTATCGTTACTCCTGTAAGCGGCAGTATATCGGTTGAACCGAAAATGTTAAGTGCGGTTTGGAAAATCATTATTCCCGCAGCCGCACATACAGCAACAGCATAATATCCGGAGCGGGCTGTTTTTGAAAGTTTAACGGCATAAAATCCAAGTCCGGCAAAACATAATGCAAGGCATAAGGCAATGATTCCGCCCCATTCTTCACTGACAATACCAAATACAAGATCGGTATCTGCTGCAATGATATTGTGAAGATAGCCGTTTCCTCCGCCGACGCCGAAAAGTCCGCCGCTTGCAGAATAAATAAGTGTACGGGTTTGTTGATAACCGGAACTGTTAGCAAACTGCCAAACATGAGTCCATGTTCCGAATCGGCTGGCGATATGAGGGAAGATCATCATCATTAGTGTTGCACCGCCTGCTGCTAAAACAACAATTCCCGTTACAATTTTAATATCGGTAAGTCTCATGAGCATAATGATGATCATGGCAACAAAGAAAATCGCTACTGCACCAAAATCGACCATTATGGCAAGCGATCCCATACATGCAGCTGAAAATCCAAAGAAAATCAGACGTCTGAAAGGTTTTAAATCGGTTAGAAACAATGGGGATGATCCTGCAAATATAAATGCAATTTTGGCAAATTCAGATGGTTGAAAAGAAAAGTTGCCAATAAAAAGCCAGTTTTTTGAACCATTATAGCTTGTTCCGAAAATCACTGTTCCAAGCAAAAGCAAAAGAGCCGCGGCAGCTGCTAGCGGGCGAAGTTTCAAAGTAAGACTTTGGTTGCTTAGAATAGCACAAAGAACAAGATAAGCCGAAAAACCGATAAATCCGCAAACAACTTGTTTCAGCAGTGCATCGGGCTGTACACAGGATGTAATTGCAAGTCCCAATGTGCATAAAAACATTACCGGAGTTTCAGCGATTATTTTAAATGATTTGAAAAATCTTGTGGCAATAAAGTAGACCCATTCTCCTAAGATAAGAATTCCGAAAGAAGACGGAATATATAAATTAAGATCGCTAGCAAAACGCAAACAAATTTGTCCGCAAAGAATAACCTGAAACAGAGTGAGAATGAGCAAAAGAAGCCCGCCCGACGGGATCTTGTGATTATCGTTTAGGGGAATGGGGGGAGCACGAAAGGTCATGATCTGACCTCCAAAGGAAATGCGGTCCCCGTCAAAAAGCTTTACAGAGTCCACGACTTGAGTGTTATTGACCTCTATATCACCGTTCAAAGGAGAGATTTTCCAAGAATCATCATCCTGGTAAAGCAAGGCATGTTTTTTAGAAATTGTCGGAACAGGAAGCTGTATATCACAGACACGGCTGCGTCCGATGAGATTTTCACTGTCATAGATAGAAACGACATTTTCATCATCAGCAGCAAGTTCACACAAAGAGTGTCTTTTTATTGTACTTTTTTTAAAAAGCCGTATCCAAAGAAACACACACCATAAGGCCAGTAACGGCAGTACGATTCTGGATGCCGCCAAATAATATGTATATAACTCTGACATATAGTTCCTCCTAACAGTTTATAATATTATACTACCGAACTTATCAAAAGGCAATGTTATTCCTCAGTATGCCATCCGTCTATTCCGCGTCTTTCCAAAGCACCCAAAATCTTTTCGTTTATTTTACCATATTTTTCTTCGAGATTTTGAACAAGCATTTTAGTTTCCTCACGGTTTGTATGTTTGTCGGCAGGACACGGACTTTTTATGATCGGAAGATGATATCTTTCAGACACTCGTACGGTTTCTTTTTCGGGTATATAAATGAGCGGGCGGATAACGGTTATATCTTTTCGTGAAAGATATGTCACGGGAGAAAAGCTCCCGATTTTTCCACCTGATAAAATATTCATAAAAAATGTTTCTACCGCATCATCAGCATTGTGACCCAGAGCAACCTTATTACAGCCGGCATCCTTTGCCATGTCATGAAGCATGCCTCGCCTCATTCTGGCACACATACTGCAAGGATTGCTTTCTTTTCTTACTTCAAAGATAATTTCATAAAGCTGAGTCCTTTTGATAATAGTTTCAATATCAAGACGATTGCATAGTTCAAGGATTTGACCGTAATCCGTGTTTTTTCCAAAAAAGCAGGGATCCATCATCAGGGCTTTTATTGTAAATCTTTTCGGATAAAATCGTTTGAGTTCACCGAGTGCTGCGAGCAGACATAGTGAATCCTTGCCGCCTGAAACGCCGATTCCGATGCAGTCTTCATCGTCTATCATATTATATTTATCAATTGCTTTTCTGACAATGCTAAGCAGTTTTTTCATGAATATACACC